>JBCDEN010000121.1:0-8471 GCA_039179715.1 Pseudomonadota bacterium | reverse complement strand
TGCCCGGGCGTCACTACGTGGTCGAGTGCTCGTCCTACCAGATCGATCTGTCACCGACACTTGACCCGAGCATCGGCGTTCACATGAACCTGTCGCCGGACCATCTCGACCGGCACGGGACCATGGAAAACTACGCCGCGATCAAGGAAAGGCTCGTGGCCGGTTCCAAGGTGGCGATCATTGGTGTCGATGACCGCCTGTCTTCACTCATCGCCGACCGGCTTGAACTTGCGCACAAACCTGTGTGCAGGATCGCTGGTGAGCGTGAGCTGACCGAAGGGATTTACGCGTCTCATGGATTTCTGATCGAAGCGCACAGCGGAACGCAGCGGCATGTCGCCCTGCTCGGCGGGGTCGACAGTCTGCGCGGAGACCACAATGGCCAGAATGCAGCTGCCGCCTTTGCAGCTCTTCGTTCCCTGGAATTGCCGGCTGAAAGAATCGCCGCGGCGCTGACCACATTTCCGGGCCTTCATCATCGCATGGAAATCGTCGCGAGACGTGGGCGTATCCTGTTCGTCAACGATTCAAAGGCAACCAACGCGGACGCCGCCGCCCGGGCTCTTTCAAGCTTTGACCGGATCTACTGGATCGCAGGCGGACGCGCCAAGGCCGGCGGGATCTCGTCATTGGACGAGTATTTTCCGAAGATCGCAAAAACGTTTCTCATTGGAGAAGCCGCCGAAGATTTCGCCAATGTGCTGGAAGGCCGCGTTCCTTTCAAAATCAGCGGAACACTGCCCCAGGCCGTGATCGATGCGGCCGGCGAGGCCGCCGAGGACGGGGCGGAGGAAATCGCAATTCTCCTGTCTCCCGCCTGCGCGAGCTTCGATCAATATCCGAATTTTGAACTGCGCGGCGCGGCGTTTGTCGACGCGGTGCGTGCCTTGCCGGGCGCTGGAAACTCGCAGGAGGTCGCATAATGGTATCTCGCGCGGATCGCAGCAAATTCGCCGAATGGCTCTGGACCGTCGATCATTACCTGCTTGCCGCATTCGGTCTTTTGATGGTCGGCGGGGTGGTTCTGTCCTTTGCCGCCAGTCCGCCTGTAGCCGAACGGCTCGGCATCGACACGCTCTATTTCGTGAAGCGGCAGGCGCTGTTTCTCATTCCGGCCGTTGCCATCATGCTTGCAGGGTCGCTGATGCCACCGCGCATGGTCAGGCGCGCCGCGCTGATCCTGTTCGCGGTCTCGCTTGTTCTTCTGATTGCGACGCTGTTCCTCGGTTTCGAGGCGAAGGGTGCACGGCGCTGGATCTATATCGCTGGCTTCTCCATGCAGCCTTCGGAGTTTCTCAAGCCTGCCTTCGTCATTCTGATTGCGTTCCTTTTGTCAGAGAGCGGCCGGCGGCGCGAGGTGCCCGGTGTTCTGTTTGCCTTCGTGCTTTTCGCGGTTTGCGCGGCGCTGCTGATTGCCCAGCCGGATTTCGGCCAGACCATGCTGCTCGGCCTGGTCTGGGCAGGGCTGTTCTTCCTGAACGGGATTTCGTGGCTGATCATCGTGGCGCTCGGCCTGATCGGTGTGCTCGGCCTGTTTGCGGCTTATGCATTCCTGCCTCACGTGACCAACCGGGTCGACAGGTTTCTGGACCCAAGTTCCGGCGACACCTTCCAGGTCGACACGGCAATGGACTCCTTTCTGGCCGGGGGCTGGTTCGGGCGCGGTCCGGGCGAGGGAACCGTCAAACGCATACTTCCCGACAGCCACACGGATTTCATCTTCGCGGTCGTCGGCGAGGAGTTCGGCGTGATTGTCTGCCTTCTGGTGGTTGCCGTCTTCGCGTTCGTGGTCTTGCGCGGCCTGAGCCACGCAAGCCGGGATCAGGACGCATTCAGCCGGCTTGCCACAGCCGGACTTGTCGTGCTGTTCGGCCTGCAGGCGACGATCAATCTCGCGGTGAACCTGCATCTCATGCCTTCCAAGGGCATGACGCTGCCCTTCATCTCGTACGGGGGGTCTTCGCTGCTGTCTTCGGCGATGACGGCCGGTGCCATTCTCGCCTTGACGCGCAGGCGCCCGCAGCCCTCGCGTTCCGAAGTGGTGACGGTCAGCCGGCTCTCGCCTTCTTCACTGATGTAACCCAAGTAGCCGCGTGACATGAGCAAAACAGTCCTTCTTACCGCCGGTGGCACGGGCGGCCACCTGTTTCCGGCACAGGCCCTTGCATCCGAGCTTGGAAGACGCGGATGGGTGGTTGAGCTTGCAACCGACGAGCGCGCAGACAAGTACGGCACGGCCTTTCCGGCGCGCGAGGTCCATATCATCGCGTCGGAAACGATCCGGGGCCGGAACCCGATCGCCCTTGCCAGGACAGCGCTGAGCCTGTTGAGGGGCACGCTGCAGGCGCGCTCCGTCATCAAGTCTCTCAAGCCGGATGTCGTCGCCGGTTTCGGCGGCTATCCGACATTTCCGCCGATGTACGCGGCCCGCCTGACCGGGACACCGTCAATTCTGCACGAGGCCAATGGCGTCATGGGACGTGCCAACAAGATGCTGGCCAAGGGTGTCACCGCGATCGCCACCAGCGTGCCGTTGCAGAACCTGCCGTCCGATCTCGCCGCGAAGCAGGTCGAGACCGGCAATCCGGTCCGCGATGCGGTTCTTCAGGCTGCGGATCAGCCCTACGCTGCTCCCGTTGCGGGAGGTGAATTCAAGCTGCTGGTCTTTGGCGGATCCCAGGGAGCCCGGTTTTTTTCCGATCTCCTGCCTCCCGCCGTCGAGCGGCTCCCTGAAGATCTCCGAAGCCGGCTGTCGATCGTGCAGCAGTGCCGCCCGGAGGACATGGACCGTGTGCAGGAGGTCTACGCAAAGCTCGGGATCAGGGCCGACTGTGCCGCGTTCTTTCAGGACATGCCGAAGCGCATTTCGGATGCGCATCTCGTGCTGTGCCGGTCCGGGGCGTCCTCTGTCAGCGAACTCAGCGTCCTCGGGCGTCCCTCGATCCTGGTGCCGCTGCCCGGTGCCATCGATCAGGATCAGGCTGCAAATGCCAAGGTTCTGGAACAGGCCGGCGGTGCCTGGCCAATCCGTCAATCCGAGTTGAGCCCGGAGAGGCTCGCTGAAGAAATCACAAATCTGATGAATGCGCCGGACAAGCTGCGAGAGGCTGCGGCGAACGCGCTCGAAGTTGCCAAACCTGACGCGGTCAGCCGGCTGGCTGATCTGGTCGAAGAGGTGGCTGCAGGAAAAGGAGAGCGGCCATGAAGATGCCGCAGGATATCGGGCCGGTCCACTTTGTCGGGATCGGTGGCATTGGCATGAGCGGCATCGCCGAAGTGCTCAAAACGCTTGGATACCAGGTCCAGGGATCGGACATGGCGGAAAACGCCAATGTGCAGCGTCTGCGTTCCCACGGCATACAGGTCGAGGTCGGGCACCGAGCCGAAAATGTCGGCGACGCGGAAGTCCTCGTGGTTTCGTCCGCGATCAAGAAGGACAATCCGGAACTGATTGCCGCGCGCGAAAAACTCATTCCCGTCGTGAGACGTGCCGAAATGCTGGCTGAGCTGATGCGCTTCAAACAGGCGATCGCGGTCGGCGGCACGCACGGAAAGACGACAACGACATCGATGGTTGCAGCGCTTCTGGATGCAGGCAATTTCGACCCGACCGTCATCAATGGCGGCATCATCAATGCCTACGGGACCAACGCACGCATGGGCGCGGGCGACTGGATGGTGGTCGAGGCCGACGAGAGCGACGGCACGTTCGTGAAGTTGCCGGCAGACGTAGCGATCGTGACCAATATCGATCCGGAACATCTCGATCACTACGGTGATTTTGACGGCGTCAGGGCCGCGTTCCGCCAGTTCATCGAAAATGTCCCGTTTTACGGTTTTGCCGTCATGTGCCTGGATCACCCTGAGGTCCAGACCATGATCGGGACGATCGAAGACCGGCGCGTGGTCACCTATGGCACCAACCCGCAGGCGGATGTGCGCTATACGGACGTATCCATGGATGGCGGCAAGGCGACATTCTCGGTGTCGATCCGTGACCGGCGCACCGAGGAAGTGGTTGAACTGAAGGATCTGGTGCTGCCGATGCCGGGCCTGCACAATGTGTCAAATGCGACCGCTGCGATTGCCGTTGCCGCGCAACTCGGCGTCGGCGCGCAAGACCTCAAGAAAGGCATTTCCGAATTCGGAGGGGTCAAACGGCGGTTCACGCATACGGGCACCGTCAAAGGCGTTCAGATTTTCGATGACTACGGCCACCATCCGGTTGAGATCAAGGCCGTGCTTCACGCAGCGCGCGAGTCCACCAGCGGCAAGGTGATCGCGGTCATGCAGCCCCACAGGTTCACCCGGCTGCAAAGCCTCTTCGATGATTTCTCCAACTGTTTCAACGATGCGGACGCGGTGATTATCACGCCGGTTTATGCGGCGGGAGAGCAACCCATCGACGGGGCTACCCATACCGACCTGGTGTCGGGCATGAAGACCCGCGGTCACCGCAATGTGCGGTCCATCGAAGGACCGGAAGAGCTGCCCGCCGCCATCAAGGAACTCGCCGAACCAGGTGACTTCGTTGTCTGTCTGGGTGCGGGAAATATCACGCAATGGGCCTATGCGCTGCCCAGGCAGCTTGAAGAGCTTTAGGGGTTTTCGATGAGTTTTCCCGATCTTCTGGAAACCTGTCCGGGCCTTGGCGAGGGTATACGCGGCAAACTCACGTCCAATCAGCCTATGTCCGCCGTGACGTGGTTCCGGACCGGCGGCCCCGCGCAGCTGATGTTTCAGCCCGCCGACGAGGAAGATCTTGCCGCATTTCTGGCCAGACTTCCCGAAGACGTGCCGATCCTGCCTGTCGGGCTCGGCTCGAACCTCCTGATCCGCGATGGCGGGCTGGAAGGCGTCGTCATCCGTTTGAGCGCCAAGGGCTTTGGCGCTGTCGACCAGATCAGCGATACCCGTCTGCGGGCCGGTGCTGCCGTGCCGGACAAGCGCCTGTCCGAAATCGCCGCAAAGACCGGGCTCGGCGGCTTTGCATTCTACACCGGAATTCCGGGTGCTCTCGGCGGTGCCTTGCGCATGAATGCAGGGGCGCACGGAACGGAGACCCGCGACCGTATGGTCGAACTCACCGCGATAGACCGCAACGGCAACAGGCAGGTCCTCACAAATGCGCAGATGGGGTATGCCTACCGGCATTCTGCCGCCTCGAAGGATCTGATCTTCACATCGGCCGTCTTCGAGGGCGTTCGGCAGGACGAAACAGCCGTGCGCCAGGAAATGGCCGATGTCGTCGACCATCGGGAAAAGGCCCAGCCGATCCGGGAAAAGACCGGCGGCTCGACGTTCAAGAACCCGCCCGGCACGTCTGCCTGGAAGGAAGTCGATGCGGCGGGCTGCCGGGGCCTGTGCGTCGGCGGTGCGCAGATGTCGGAAATGCACTGCAATTTCATGATCAACACGGGCTCTGCAACAGGCCATGACCTTGAATTGCTCGGCGAAACCGTGCGCTCGCGCGTGCTCAAGCACAGCGGCATTCGCCTGGAATGGGAAATCAAGCGTCTTGGCCGGTTCGGAGATACCGGTGCCGTCGAACCGTTTTTGGGACTGAAAGGGGAGGCTGTCTAGATGGCCAAGAAACACGTTGCCGTTCTCATGGGCGGGTGGGTCAATGAACGCCCCGTCAGTCTGACCAGCGGACGGGAGTGCGCAGACGCACTCGAAGAGGCCGGCTACAGGGTATCGCGCATCGATGTCGACCGGAATGTCTCTGAAGTCCTTCAGAATCTGAAACCGGATGTTGCCTTCAACGCGCTTCACGGCCCCTTCGGTGAAGATGGCTGCGTGCAGGGAATTTTAGAGTTTCTTAACATTCCCTACACGCACTCGGGTGTCATGGCGTCGGCGCTGGCAATGCACAAGATCAAGGCCAAAGCTGTGATGCAGGCGGCCGGTGTGCCGGTGACGGAGGACATAATCGTCAACCGTCACAACATCTTGCGTGAACACCCTATGAAACCGCCTTACGTGCTTAAGCCAATCAATGAGGGCTCCAGCTTCGGAGTCCTGATTGTCAAGGAAGATCAAGAGTTTCCGCCGCAAGAACTGAGCCGGAAGGACTGGCCTTACCCGGATGTTCTCATGTGTGAAAAGTTCATTGACGGCAGGGAGCTGACCTGCGCCGTGATGGACGACAAGGCGCTGGGTGTCATCGACATCGTGCCGATGGGTCACAGCTTCTACGATTATGATGCAAAATATGTTGAAGGCGGATCAAAACACATTCTTCCTGCAAAAATTTCACCGATTGTTTACCAAACCATAGAGACACTAGCGGTTAAGGCGCATCAGGCCCTGGGATGCCGCGGTGTTTCGCGTGCCGATTTTCGATTCGACGAACGCGAAGACGGATCCGGGACCCTGATCTGCCTTGAAGTGAACACGCAGCCAGGCATGACGCCAACCTCTCTTGTGCCGGAAATGGCGGCCCATAAGGGGATGAGTTTCAAGGATCTGGTCAGTTGGATGGTTGAGGACGCGAGTTGCTGTCGCTAGGTCGCAAATGGAATAAGGAAAATCTGACGCCGCTGGAAGCCGAACTGGCTCCGCGCGGTCGCGGTGTTTCGCGTTTGCACCGGCAGCCGGTCTGGCGTTCGGCCGGCAGGCTGGCGGAGTTGCCCCGCTGGACGGGTTCTGCGGCTGCGCTGGGTTTCTTAACCTTAACAATTTCTTATGGAATAGTCATAGGCGGTCACGGACGGGTCGTATCCGATGCGCTTCTGTCTGCCGCCGGCTTCGGCATCGAGGCCGTGAAACTGTCAGGGCAGCGCGAAATCAACGAATTTCAGATCCTGGAAGCACTCGAGATCCATGAAGGTACGTCGCTGGCTCTCTTTGATGCGATCGGCGCGCGCGAACGTCTGAACGCGATGGCCTGGGTCAAGAACGCGTCCGTCATGAAGCTTTATCCGAGCACGCTTCAGATCAAGATCGAGGAGCGGGTGCCATATGCGCTCTGGCAGCGCGGCGATCTCGTCTCGATCGTCAACCAGGCCGGCGACGTGATCACGGACGATGTCGACGGCCGATATGCCAATCTTCTGCTTGTTGTGAATCACGGAGCGCAGCGCAGGGCTTCGGAAATCAATTCGGCGCTGGAAAAGGTGCCGGAACTGCGCCCACGTGTGCGCGCGGCGTTCCTGGTCAGCGACAGGCGCTGGGACCTGCAGCTTGAAAACGGAATTTCGATCCGCCTGCCGGAGCAGAATTACCAGGCGGCCCTGGCCGACCTTGTCGAAATGGATGAAGACAGTGGTCTTCTTTCGCGGGATATTGTTGCGATCGACATGCGCCTTGCCGACCGCGTAACCGTCAGGTTGTCGGACGAGGCCGCCGAACAGCGCAAGATCATGACCGGTGGCAGCAACCGTTCGGGCAAGAAGGAGCAGGACACATGAGCCGCTCCGACAAGAACCTTTACCTCCCGAAAATGCGCCCGCTGCCGACGCGGCGCTCTGTCATCATGTCGGTGCTGGATGTCGGGTCGACAAAAATCTGCTGCCTGATAGCAAAGCTTGTGCCGCAGGACGAGAAAGCCGTTCTGTCCAGCCGGTCGCACAAGGTTGAGGTTCTTGGCTACGGATATCAGCGTTCGCGCGGGATCAAGTCCGGTGTCGTTGTCGACATGGACGCCGCGGAACAGGCAATCCGGCTCGCGGTCGACAGTGCAGAGCGGATGGCGGGCGTGACGGTTGAATCGCTGATTGCCAACATCAGCTGCGGTCGGCTGCAGAGCGAAGTCTACAGCGCAGGTGTGCCGCTTGCGGGCGACAGCGTTTCGGAAGCCGATATTCAAAGGGTCCTGTCAGCGGGTTCCAGCCATTCGGTAACCGACG
Source organism: Pseudomonadota bacterium (assembly GCA_039179715.1). Taxonomy (GTDB): domain Bacteria; phylum Pseudomonadota; class Alphaproteobacteria; order Rhizobiales; family Stappiaceae; genus Roseibium. The sequence goes on along the minus strand of JBCDEN010000121.1, from coordinate 621 downwards.
GACGGGCGGTGACGCATGCTTTGCCGATTTCCTACTCCCTCGACGGCAGCCGCGGCATTCGCGATCCGCGCGGCATGATGGGACACAAGCTCGGTGTCGACATGCAGGTCGTCACTGCGGAAGTGCCACCGGTCCGCAACCTCGAACTTTGCATCAACCGTGGTCATCTGCACGTTGAGACCATGGTCGCAACACCGTTTGCCAGCGGCCTGTCGACGCTTGTCGACGACGAGGCTGAACTTGGTGTCGCCTGCATCGACATGGGCGGTGGAACGACCACCCTGTCCGTTTTTGTCGAAGGACACATGGTGCATCTCGACGCAATCGCGGTCGGCGGCAATCACGTCACAACCGATATTGCCCGGGCATTCGCAACCCGTCTTCAGGATGCGGAGCGGCTGAAAACGCTTTACGGATCGCCGCTTGCGTCCAGTTCGGACGACCGTGATCTTCTGACGGTTCCGCCGCTCGAAGGCGACAGTGAACTGCCCAATCAAATCCCCCGCTCGGCATTGACACGTGTCATCCGGCCGCGCGTGGAAGAAATCCTTGAACTCGTGAGGGATCGCCTGACCGCATCCGGCTTTGCAGGCCGGGTCGGCAAACAGATTGTTCTGACAG
>JBCDEN010000073.1:0-10456 GCA_039179715.1 Pseudomonadota bacterium | reverse complement strand
TTCATCGCGAACGCAACCAGCCTGCAGGCAGCCTTCCTCGCTCTGGCACTCCTGATGTTGCTTGTGTCGCTCTTCGGAGTGCGCGTGACGCGGAAAACATGACGTCATGAAGACAGTCAAGATTTCGACCTTGCCGCTCAGGTGAAGCTTCGCAACCGAGGTCTCAAGCGTTTTGTTTAGAGGCCGAGCCCGCCAATGCAGTTGTATTTCACGTTGAGATAGTCATCGAGGCCGTATTTGGAGCCTTCGTTGCCGATGCCGCTTTCCTTGAACCCGCCGAAAGGCGCGACTTCGGTGGTGATCACGCCTTCATTGACGCCGACGAGACCATATTCAATTGCCTCCATCACCCGGAAACACCGGCCCAGATCCTGGGAATAGAAGTAACAGGCCAGACCATATTCCGTGTCGTTGGCCAGTTTGATGGCATCGGCCTCGGTCTCGAAGCGGAACAGTGCCGCAAGCGGACCGAATGTTTCTTCATGCGCGACTTTCATATCAGGGGTGGCGCCGGTAATGAGCGTCGGCTCGTAGAATGTGCCATCTCCCTCGGGCCTCTTGCCGCCGGAAACAAGTTCACCGCCCTTGCTGAGCGCATCCTGCACATGTGCTGCGACCTTATCGACGGCAGCCTCGTTGATCAGAGGACCCTGGGTCACTCCGCCCTCAAGCCCGTTACCGATCTTGAGCTGCTCGGCCATGGCGGCCTTCAGCTTTGCGGCAAAGGCGTCATAGACGCCAGCCTGCACGTAGATCCGGTTGGCACAGACACAAGTCTGCCCGGAGTTGCGGAACTTGCTGGCGATGGCACCGCTGATGGCCCGGTCAATGTCGGCATCGTCGAACACGATGAAGGGTGCGTTGCCTCCAAGCTCCATCGAAATCTTTTTCATGTTCTTGCCGGCATTCGCGGCCAGCAATTTCCCGACCCGGGTCGACCCCGTGAACGTGATCTTGCGCACGGCCGGGTTCTCACACATCTCTTCCCCGATCGCCGGCGCATCGCCGGTCACGATGTTGACGACACCCGCCGGAAGTCCGACCTTGTCAGCCATGATGCCGTAGATCAGCGCGGAATAAGGCGTGAATTCGGCCGGTTTCATCACCATTGTGCACCCGGATGCGAGCGCCGCGCCGAGTTTCCTCGCGATCATGGAGTTCGGGAAATTCCAGGGTGTGATGGACGCGATCACACCGACCGGCTCTTTCGTCACCAGAATGCGGCGGTCCGCCCAGGGCGAGGGGATCGTGTCGCCGTAAACGCGCTTTCCTTCTTCGGCAAAGAAACGGATATATTTGACCCCGAGCGTGATTTCGCCCTTGGCTTCCGCGAGCGGTTTGCCCATTTCGGTGGTCAGCAGCACCGCAAGGTCGTCCACCTGATCCATGATGGCGTCGCACAGCTTGTGCATGTAATCGGCGCGTGCGTCCGCCGTGAGCGCTTTCCAGGCAGGGAAGGCTGCCTGCGCGGCGGCTATGGCGCGTGCGGTCTCGCCGCGGCCGCAATAGGGGATCGTTCCGATGCTCTCGCCGGTTGCCGGGTTTGCAACCGCAATGGTCTGGCCGCTGTCCGCATCGACCCACGCGCCGTTGATGTAGACATTCTGCTTGATTAGAGCGGTGTTCAAGGACATGGATCACTCCCGAATTTTGTGCGGAGAAGGGCGGCAGAAAGGCCAGCCGAACCGATTTTCAAAGAGATAGAGCGCCTTTCAGCTGTCTGGCAAGCGCTTTTCGGGCCGCAACGCAATTTGACCGGTGCACGGCAGTGTTCGCCGCCGTGGCAAATCCGGGAAGCGGAAGATCCACTTCCCGTCAGGCGGGGGCGCGCGGCAATCGGATCAGGAAGGAAAACGGGCCCTGACGGGCCCGAAAGACGTTTTCAGGAGCCGCTAAGGCGTTCCTGCAGCGCCGCGATTTCGTCTGCCAGGGCCTGCGCCTGTTTCTGCACGCGGTCGAGAGCAACCTTCATGCTGTCGAGGTCCGTGTTGTCGTGGTCATCCGCAAATGGCGGCGAGCCACGCCCGACGAGCAGCCATGTCGGACTTACATTGAGAACGCCCGCAAGCAGGACCAGCTTGTTGGAACGCGGTTCGGAGCGATCGCTTTCCCAGCTCTGCATCGTCGAGGTCTTGATTCCGAGGCGGCGGGCAAGCTGAGCGGTCGACAGCCCGGACGCGTCGCGCGCCTTGCAGATACGCTCGCCAAGAGTGTATTCGCTGCTTCGTGTCGACATGACTGAACTCCCGTCGCGACCGGTTCTATCCGTCACCAAATGAACGGTTTCGTCCGGCAGGAACGGAACATTTTTTCTGAAATGATGGGTCATGGCGCGCACACTTGCATGATCGGCCTGTGCAGTGCAACAGCCGCATGGCGATTTGTCGCATAGAGGGCGGACCGCGGCGGGAATGAGCAAATTGTTCGGTAAAATTGACGGTTTCGGACAGCCGTTCAGTATTCCCGTTCGAAGAAGATTCCGGCCTTGGATTCACCGTCCGCGCCCACTTCGCCGCGCACCTTCAGCCCGCGGTCAAGATCGATATCTACCTTGACCCGGCTGGAACCGGACCCGGTTCCCTGTTCGACGCCGAGATAGATATTGTCATTGATGTATTTGCCGACGGCGACGGACGGTCCGTCCTCGCCATCCGTATTGATATCGATGGCATCCAGTCCGAGCGACTTTCGCAGCGTTGCAAGCGGGCCGCTGTCGCTGCCGCCCGTCAGGGTCGCGATCGCAGCTGCCAGGCTTGCGATTTGTGTTGCTGAAAGATTGCCGACGCTTTTGCCGAAAAGCAGCAGTGCCAGGACCTCGTCCTGGGGCAGTTCGGGAGATGACGTGAAGGCTATTTCCGGATCGTCCGCCTGGCCGCTCACTGTGACTGTAATGGTCGTGTTGTTGACGGTTGTTGTCGCCGCAAAGTCGATAAGCGGCGTCAGCGAGCCGTCGAAGGTGGCGCTGCCGCGCTGGAATGTCAGGCGGCGGGTCAGGATATCGAGCTGCCCGCGTTTCAGGGAAAAGGCTCCGATGGCCTGAGGGTCTGAGGTCGTACCGACCACCTTGAGGTTACCCTGAAGCTCCGCATCCAGACCGCGGCCTCTGATGAAGATCCGTCCGGGTGCATTGAGCAGAATATCGAGGCGCGGGGGAACCGACTTCTGTTCGGCCTGCGACTGCTTGGGTTCGCCGCCAAGATCGGCTACCTGTTGCCGGATCGCCTGCGACGCATTTACGTGTTTCACTTCAACGGGTGGAATGGCACCGGGAAGATATTCCGGGATCGAGATGTCTGCCTTGTTGATCGTGATGGTTCCGCCGATCAGCGCGGAGTTCGAAGGCGAGGCGAGCGGTCCGGTGATCTTGATGTCCGCATCCACTTCCGCCGTGACCAGGCCCGGGTCGACATATCTGCCACGATCGAGTTTGAGCGACAGGTCGGCGGGAAACCCGTCGTTCATCCCGACTGTGCAGGATGCGGCCAGCGAACCGCCGGTTGCAAGTTCGCCGGTGATCGAATTCAGGGACGCCTGTGTCTGCGTGACCGTTGCCGTTCCCGCGATGTTTTGCACCGTCAGACCCGTCGACAGACTGGTGACCTTGAGGCCTGCGGGCGTTGCCGTGATCTGATAGGTCGGCGCCGTGGCGGAGCCCCCGACATTGCCCTTCAGGGAAACCGCGCCGTCACCCCGGATCCCGGCCTCGAGCAAGGGACGTTTCAACGCGTTGATCGGAACCGTTCCGTCGAGCGTGATCGCAAGTGCGTTTGGCTGCGTCAGCCCCACCGTTCCGGACGCGGACAATGCGAGACCGTTCGGGTCGCTGACCGTTGTTTCCTGGGAAACCTGATTGTCCTTCAGCGTGCCTGTCGTCTTCAGCGCGAGCGTTGGCAGACCATTGTTCTTGAGCTCGGCCGCTGTAAGGCCAGCACCCGTAATCGACCAGGTTGCTTCCGGCGACGAGGAACTGCCCTGGGCTTTGAGGGAACCGGAAAGCGTTCCACCCAGGCCGAGCGAGGGCACGAAGGCGTTGGCGAGATTGAGCGGCACGGCATTCAACTCGGCCGACATATCAAGCGATTGTCCCGCTGTTCCCGAGACCGCTAGTGACCCGTCGCCGAGCTTGAGCCTCAGCGGCTGGATATCGGCGTTCCCATCGGAATAGGAAATTCTGGTTGCCTCCAGAAGCTGGCTCGCAATGCCCTGGTAGCGCATCGACAACTCGGAGAGGTCGACAACGTAGCTGTCTGATGCCGGCTGCGAGATCCGCGCCGCCAGGGACAGGCCATCATCGCTGCCCTGATCGATCTTGACGTCCGCATTGACCGACGTGCCGTCTCCTTCGGGCTTTGCCAGAACCTTCACCGCGTGAACAGGCGTTGCGTCCGTGATCAGGTCGGAGAGTTCGACGTCCGCGGTCGCCGTTTGCGGAGAGTAGGGGGCTGCAATGTCCGCCTTCACTTTGATGCTGCCGATGCTGAGCGACGGAACATCGATGTCCGAGGCGCTCAGATCGATCGCGAGTTTCTTCGCGTCGGGGTCCGCCAGCACACGTCCCTTCAGCTGTCCGCCGATCTCGGTCAGAATGAGGGGAGACAGCGAGGCAAGATCCGGGGCGTCGATCTCAAGATCGCCCTTGAGTGTTTCGACCGGCTTTTCCAGATCGCCCACCGCCAGCGCTCCGGTAACGGTGTTTCCGGCAAGTTTGACCGAGAGCGGGCTGATATCTGCGCCGCCGTTTTCGCTCTTGAGTTCGATATCGATGGCAATCGGCTGGCCCTTCAGGCTGGCTGTGGATATCACCTTGGCGCTTGGCGCTGCCATGTCCGCGATGGCCGTTGCCGCGAACTCAAGCTCATCCAGCGGCGTTCCTGCAAGCAGGATCTGTTCGGAGGAAGCATCAACTACAACATTCAGGGCCTCGATCGGCCCGCTGGTCTTGGCGGACACCTTGGCAGCTCCGGCAAGCTGTGCATCGACCTTGCCCAAATCGGCAAGATCGACGGAAAGATCAGAGGTCAACTCTGTTGTCGTGTAATGTGCGTTTCCCGCAATCGCGATGGCGGCATTCTTGACCGACAGGCTTTCCAGGGCGACATCGTTTGCGCCTGCCAGGGAAACGACAGCATCAATCTGGGTCGACCCGTCCATCAGCGCGTCCGCCTGCGCAACACCCGTCACCACGTCCCGGGTGGTGACGGCAGCCGTCGCTTTGCCGGAGATCTCGGCGGGGTCGAGATCCACCGTGAACGCGGCGGAAATGCTGCCGCCAAGGTCACGTTGTGCCAGTTTGGAGAAAGCTCCAAGATCGGAGAGCGAAAGGCGTCCCTGGCCAGCGACTCGGCCGGCTGAAAGCAACGTGTCGGTGAGCGTCAGGGCTGCCGCTGACGAGGTGAAGGCAAGATCTGATATCCGGGCCTCCTGGGCGCTGCCATTCACCGTCCCAGACGCCTTGAGTGACAGCCCGCCTGTGAGCGGCTCTGTCTCTGCCGTCAGGCCTTCAAGGCCGGCAACCGATATGTCCAGATCGAAGGGGGAGGTCAGAACATCCGCTTGGACGTTGGCCCCGGATCCGCTGGCACTAAGCTCTATCGAACCCGTTTTTGCCTCGGTCGTCTGGAAGGACCCCATGCCGATCTTTGCCGACCAGTCCGCCGAAGACTGGCTGCCATTGACCGCAACAGTCGCGTCAACGGGGCCGAAAACAATGCGCCGGTCGCCGAGGTCAAGCGCGATCAGGGCGTTTTCACCCGCGTTGACCGTCATATTTGCGTCGGCCCTGATCTTTTCGTCGGCAAGGCTTGCCGATGCCTCCAGGGCCACGGTCCGGGTGCCAAGCTTGAGATCAGCGGCCAGGGGGGCGAAGTCCGGCGTGAAACGTGCACTGCCTGCCGCATTTGTCGTACCGGCCAGGAACGCTCTTGCTTGCGGCGGCGCCAGGGGTTCCAGATCGCCGTCGAGATCAAATGTCAGGACGCGCTCCGTCTCGCTTTCTTCAATGTTGGCCGAGCCCGTAACCGTTGTTCTGCCGTCCAGTGCGATGCCGAGATTGGCGGCCCAGTCCGTCAGCGGACCGCTTCCTTTCAATTCCAGCCGAACCGCCGGAAGGTCGGGGACGTCCAGCAACCTGGCGGCCATTCCGCCGCGCGGTTCCGACAGGACAAGATCGAAGCCGAGCTGCTCGGCAGCAGGTTCGAATTCGGCGCTGGCGGTCAAGGTCGCGTCGATGCCATCCACTCTCTGAACATCGAGCTTGCCGGACAAAAGTGCCGGATCGCGCTTGAAGGCTCCCGAACCGGAGACGGAAAACGACACCGGTTCACCGATTACCGGAGCACCGATATTGATTTCGCCAAGCTCCAGCTCGCTTAAGGTGATATCGACCGGAAGGCCGAAACCGCTGGACGGTTCGTCCGTTTCAGAGGTGCTCTCTGCGTCCGCTGTGGGTTGTGAAGCGGGAAGCCGGTTCAGGTCCATCCGTTCGGCCGTGAGCGCGGCGACATCGACTGTTCCCGAAAGGAGCTGGAGCGGATGCCAGTTCAGACCGAGTTTTTCTGCCTCGAACCAGACACCTTTCTGATCGGAGAGCGATATACCTTCCACAGCCGCATTCAGGCCGAAGCTGAGATAAAGCCCTTCGATCCTGATCTCTTGCGTTTCGCTGGAAGCGACCGAGCTGACGACATTCGAGACAAGGTTGCGTCCGGAAGGAACCTGAAGAATTGCAATCAAAAGCAGGGGGATCGCCACGGCGAGGGCGATAAGAAATCCGAAGATACGTAGTGTCAGGTTCAAAAAACGCATGTGGATCAGGGTTTTCTGCTGTCCGGTTCTGTGCGGCTGATCAATTGGGTTTCAAGGGTTGAGCGGGTTCGGCAACAAGGTTCCAGGCAGAAGGCTTGCCGAACGGGTGGTCACGGTGTCAGGCGTCTAGAATGCCTGACTCAAGCCCACATACAACGCAAAATCCGGATCGTCCTTGCCTGGATCGAGCGGAACAGCGGCATCAACACGAAGCGGGCCGATGGGTGTAAAGTACCGCAAACCCGCGCCGACGCCCACCTTCAATTCCTCTGAAAAATCGGGAACACTGTCTTCATAGGCATTTCCGGCATCGACAAATCCGACAACGCCAATGCTTTCGGTCACCCGCATGCGGACTTCTCCTGACAATTCTACCAAGGACCGTCCGCCGACCACGTCTCCATTCACTCTCGGGCCGACGTTGCGATAGGCGTAGCCGCGAATGGAGCCGCCGCCGCCGGCAATGAAACGCCGGCTAGCCGGGACCGATTCGATCGATGGCGCAAAAATTGATCCGAGCGAAACTTTGCCGGCCAGAATGAAGCGCTTGGCTTCGTCCAGCGCGTAGTAGCTGGAAACAGTGCCCTTGACGAAACCCATCGCATTGGAGTTGAGCGTGTCATAGGCCGGCTCGGCGAAGACCGCCGCGAACACACCCTTGGACGGGTTGAGCTTGTCGTCCCTGTTGTCGAATGTGAGGTCGGCAGGCAGCCCGAGGAGCAGGTATTCATTTTCTCCGAAGGCATCTTCCTCGTCAGCGAAAAAGACCTCTGCGCCCGCACGGCCCTTGAGGGTGTCGGAAAACTCCCGATTGAGAAATGCGTTGAAGGTCGCGGTTCGGCTCTTGTAAGCGTCCGGGTTCTCCTGTTTCGCCTCAAGGCTGGTGGAAAAGCTTGTCAGAGGGCCGAAAACGCCGGGCTTTTCGAAAGCGATTCGCGCCGAATATTCCTGGTTCTCGAAACTCTCCGTTCCGATCCGTCCAACAGAACCTTCCACCGAAAGCAGTTCGCCGCGGCCAAATAGGTTCCGGCGGCGCCAGTAGGCCTCCACACCGAAGCCCTCGGTGCTCGACCAGGAGGCACCGGCACCGATCACGTGCCGTTTGCGTTCGCTGACCTCGATCGTGATGGGCAGGGTGCCGTCTGGTCCCGCGATGTCGCCCTCGACAAACCGGATGGATGAGAAGATGCCGAGATCGTTCAGCCGCTTGCGCGCCCGCGCGATGTCCTCGGGAGAATAGATCCCGCCTTCCGGCAGCATCGCCTGCTGCTTGACGAAACCCGGATCGGTGACCTCCGTTCCGTTGACCGCGACAGGCCCGAACCGGGCTTGCGGTCCAGCGTCGGCGACAAGCGCGACATCGAGCCTGTTGGAGCTGTGGTCGGCGGTAATCTGGCGCTCGGCAATCTTCGCTTTCGGGTAGCCCCGTCCGCGCAGGAGGGCAACAATGCGTCCTTCCGCAGACAGGATCTTGCCGGACTCGGCGGGTTCTCCAGGCGTCAGGCCCCAGAAGGAGGGGTCCGTCGACAGCTCGTTCGTGTTTGAGGAAATCGAAACGGTGCCGAATGTGAACACCGGGCCGGGATTGACCAAGATCGACACTTTCACCGGCCGTGCGTCGGGTAAGTCGCCCTGCTCAAGCGCGGTTTCCAGGGGAATACCCGCAAGCTCGATCGAGACGGTTCCGCCGTAGCGGCCTTCCGAATAGAGCTTCGCGACAAGCCGTTCGCGGTCGGAAAGCGCGCGCGCAATCAACCCGGCCTCTCCGGAAGGCGGTTTGTCCTGCTGCTGAAGAAGCATAGAAGCGCCCTTCAGATCACCGGTAAGGTCTTCATCGCCTGTCGAGACGGCGAGCTCGGCCTCATAGGGGGTCGGGTCCGGGACCGCGTCTCCCTGTTCTTCCTCCTCACCGCCAAAGGGTTTCCAGCCGAAGATTTCAAATGCGTGGGCCGTATCGACAGGCAGCGCAAGGCAAAAAAGCAAGGCTCCGATTGCGGCAGCGGGTCTTGAAACACAAAAAGGGCCGGTCGCCGGACGGGCAGCCAACTTCCCTGATGCGGTTGAAACCGCGCTCCGGGAGACCCCGGAGAAGCAAGACGGTAGACCCTTCACTAACTGCCGCCTGACGGGTTGATCCGACCGGCCTTCCAAATCAAAAGGCACATCGGCCGGACTGCTTATGCAGCCCTACGAGTAGAAACGTATGCTGCCATGGTTAAATCTTGCTGAATCTTGATAGATCATGATGACCGGCTGAAAGCAAGAGAGAAGACAGTGCAAAGGCTTGGCGGAATAAGTTGAAGCGGTTCTGTTCGCGCTTCAACACTGAATTCCCCTACGGCAGAAACAATGGCGCCGGACAAGTCCGGCGCGTTTTACTGGCTAACGGATGCTCTTTGCGATCAGAACAAACGATCTTCTTCAGGAAGACCCATAAGGCGCCGCGCTGCCGTCAGTGTATTGACCATCAGCATTGCGATCGTCATGGGACCAACGCCGCCTGGGACCGGTGTGATTGCACCGGCATGACCCACCGCCTCATCAAAGGCAACGTCGCCAACAAGCCGCGACTTGCCTTCACCGCGTTCAGGTGCGGGTATTCTGTTGATGCCAACATCGATTACTGTTGCACCGTCCTTGATCCAGTCACCCTTGACCATTTCCGGGCGGCCGACAGCGGCCACGACGATATCCGCGCTGCGCACGACGTCGGGAAGGTCTTGCGTGCGGCTGTGGGCGATGGTCACCGTGCAGCTTTCCTGCAGCAGCAGGCTTGCCATCGGTTTTCCGACAATATTGGAGCGGCCGACAACAACAGCCGTTTTGCCCGAAAGCGTATCACCCAGCGTGCGCTTCAGCAGCACGAGGCTCCCGGCCGGCGTACAGGGGACAAGCGCCGTGTCGCGTTCCCCGGCGGTCAGCAGACCGACATTGACCGGGTGAAAGCCGTCGACATCCTTTTCCGGGCGGATCAGGCGCAGAACCTTGCTTTCATCGATATGGTCCGGCAGCGGCAGCTGCACTAGAATTCCGTGGATTTCCGGATCGTTGTTCAACTGGTCAACCAGCGAAAGCACCTCTTTTTCGCTCGAGGCGGCATCGAGCGTGTGCTTGACGGAATGAAAACCGCAGGCCTCAGCTGCACGGTCCTTGTTGCGCACATAGACCTGGCTTGCCGGATCTTCGCCAACGAGAACAACGGCGAGTCCGGGGCGTTTTCCGCTTTCTTCAAGCAGAGCGGCCGCCCGGCGCGTGATCTCGTCGCGCACGGATTCCGCAATGGCTTTGCCATCAATGATTTGGGCCTGGGGCATTCAGCCTCCTTGTCGCTGGAACGATTGGAACAAACGAATTCGGCGACCAGCTATAGAGCGGCGACCGGAATTGAAAAAGGCAGATTGCGTCGTTTCTTACTCTGGTTTCGCCACGCCGCCGCTTTGCCTCTTTCAGGAGCCGCGCGCGAACCGGTCCAGTTCGGAGATCGCGCAGACGATGTGATAGAGTGAGCTGGCCGGGGCCGGCTCGTCGGCAAAACTGCCTTCGGGAGCCAGTTTGTCGAGGTAAAGCCCCGCGGGTGCGTTCTCGAAATAGACGCGCAGGGCTGCGACCGATGCCGGAATATCGGCGAGATAGGCCTCTCTTTCCGGACCGC
>JBCDEN010000372.1:0-4868 GCA_039179715.1 Pseudomonadota bacterium | reverse complement strand
ACGACGCAATTGTCGTTTTCGGAGTAGCTCACCGCGATGTCCGTCAGAATGATGTCCTGGCCTGCGGATGCTGCGACCACGAAAGGCGGGACACCCTGGCTGACAGCGATCTGAACGTCGCCGGACGCCATCGCGGCAGACATTGCCGTACCGGTGTCAAACGAAACCCAGTTGATCGGAACGCCGAGCTCTTTTTCGTAGAGGCCCTTCTCCTTTGCATACTGGAACGGCATCGGCCACTCCAGGAAGTAGGCCACGGTCAGGTCTTCTGCAGAAGAATTTGCCGGCAAACCGCTCATGAATGCCAGAGCTGCAAAAGTGCCTAAAAGTTTTGATCTGTAGGTCATTGATTTTTTCTCACTGTTCCCTCGATACTTTACAGACGCGCAGATTTTCCTGTCTCGTGCCGCTCTCCTCGAATATCGGCATGCCTGCATGGCGAAAATGGTTACGACAGAACGGCCCGGTTACAATAGAAACACTAATCTGGATCTACTGTATATCTTTATCTGGCCCTATATGTCCCCGCCGGGCCGTGTTGACTGAAAACAATTGATGCAAAGGGCTGCTTGAATTGTGAGCAGGCGCACAAAAAATCGCTTGCGCAGTCCGAAACGAATTCACCCATTTCGCGTCCATGACCCGCAGCTTTGAAAGGACATCGCCATGAACGTTGCTGCTTCACCGAATGATCTGAGCGAAATCATTGAAGCCGACCGCAACCACGTCTGGCATCATCTGCTTCAGCACAAGGCGCTGGAGACGATCGATCCGAAAATCATGGTTGAAGGCAAGGGCATGAAGCTCTGGGATGCGACCGGCAAGGAGCATCTGGACGCGGTTTCCGGCGGCGTGTGGACCGTCAATGTCGGTTACGGGCGCGAGTCCATTGCCGATGCCATTCGCGATCAGCTGGTGAAGCTGAACTATTTCGCGAATTCCGCAGGGTCCATTCCCGGCGCACTGTTTTCCGAACGCCTGATTTCGAAGATGCCGGGCATGAGCCGGGTCTATTTCACCAATTCGGGTACGGAGGCCAACGAGAAGGCCTTCAAGATGGTCCGCCAGATCGCGCACAAGCGCTACGGCGGCAAGAAGCACAAGATCCTCTATCGCGAGCGCGATTATCACGGTTCCTCGATCACGGCGATCTCCGCCGGCGGACAGCAGGAACGGAACGCGCAATACGGCCCCTATACGCCTGGTTTCGTTGAAGTTCCCCATTGCTGCGAATACCGCGCACAGTGGGATGTGGAGAATTACGGCGAACGCGCTGCCAACGCCATCGAGGACGTCATCCTGCGCGAAGGCCCCGACACGGTCGGCGCACTCTGCCTGGAGCCGGTCACCGCCGGCGGCGGCGTGATCACACCGCCGGAAGGTTACTGGGATCGGGTTCAGGAAATCTGCAAGAAATACGACATCCTGCTTCACATTGACGAGGTGGTCTGCGGCGTCGGGCGCACCGGCACCTGGTTCGGTTACCAGCACTACGGCATCAAGCCGGACTTCGTGACGATGGCCAAGGGCGTTGCTTCGGGCTACGCGGCAATTGCCTGCATGGTCACGACGGAAGAGGTCTTTGACATGTTCAAGGACGATGCTTCCGATCCGATGAGCTTCTTCCGCGACATTTCCACCTTCGGCGGATGCACCGCCGGACCGGCCGCCGCGCTTGAGAACATGCGCATCATCGAAGACGAGGGCCTTCTGGACAACACCACGCGGATGGGCGAGCGGCTCATGTCGAACCTCAACGGTCTGATGGAAAAGCACAAGGTCGTCGGCGATGTCCGCGGCAAGGGCCTGTTCTGCGGCGCAGAACTGGTTGCGGACCGCGCGACGCGGGAACCGGTCGCCGAAAAGCAGATGCAGGCCGTTGCTGCCGACTGCATGGCGCAAGGGGTCATCATCGGCATCAGCAACCGTGCCGTGCCGGGCCTCAACAACGTCATCTGCCTGTCACCGGCACTGATCGCCGGGGAAAGCGACATCGATCACATCACCGACGCGATCGACGGGGCGCTGACCCGCGTCTTCGGCTAACGGCGTCTCCTGTTGCCGCCCCGGCCCTGTGCCGGGGCGTCCTCTAAGGGACGGGTCAGGTCCCGGATCAAGTCCGGGACGGCGCAGCTATGTCACTTTCATTCTGAGGATCCGCGGAAACGCGGATGTGGCTCGGTTCACTCCCCAGTTTCCCTCTCCCCGCGGGAGAGGGTCAGGGTGAGAGGGAAAACGCCTGAGAAGAATTGACAGCTCTCATCCCTAACCCGGCCTTTGAGGCCGACCTCTCCCACCTGGAGAGGTGACCGCGTTTGCGGCGCTCAAGTGCCATTGCTCAACAGGCAGTCTCTGCGAACGGGACGACCCCGGATCTCGGCTGCGCTGCGCCCGGGGTGACAGCCGAGACGGCCTTTTTTGTCGCTTTGAGATTCTCAACGGGAATTGCCAAAAACCCCCGGACGGCTATGTTATAAGTCCAAGGAAACCAAAAAATAGGGCCAGATATGGCAATACCGGCAGAGACGTTCTTTCTCCGGCCAGACAATGAAACGTCCCTGCAACAACAGATCCAGCGACTGGTCGTGGAAGCGATCCTGTCGGGGCGCTGCCTGCCGGGAGAAAAAATGCCGTCCTCGCGCAAGCTGGCCGAACATCTGGGTGTTGCAAGGATCACGGTCACGATCGCCTATACGGAGCTGGTGTCGAACGAGTATCTCGTCTCAAGGGGCCGCTCCGGCTACTTCGTCGCGCAGACCGCACCGAGCCGGCCGACATTCTCTCTGCCGGACCAGTCGGACAAGGCGCAGGTCGATTGGTCGAAAACCATTGGCCAAAGGTTTTCAGAGCATGTGCCGCTCGTGCGGCCCGACAACTGGCGCGACTACAAATATCCGTTCATTTACGGCCAGTCGGATGCACGGCTGTTCGATCATCACAACTGGCGAAACTGCGCGCTCAAGGCCGTCGGACGCAAAGACTTCGACACGCTCGCGACGGACTATTACGAGCGTGACGATCCCATGCTGGTCGAGTTCATTCTCCGCCAGATCCTGCCCAGGCGCGCGATCACGGCGCGGCCCGAGGAAATCCTGATCACGATGGGTGCGCAGCATGCACTCTGGATCACGGCGCAGATCCTTCTGACCCAGAGGCGCACCGCCGCAATCGAGAACCCCTGCTATCCGGGGCTCCGCCAGATCCTGAGCCAGACACGCTGCAACACGGTGGCGGTCGATGTCGATGCCGCGGGCATGCCGCCGGAGGACCTGCCCGAGGACGCTGACGTCGTCTTCACGACGCCCAGCCATCACTGCCCGACCAATGCGACGATGCCTGTGTCGCGGCGCGAGCGGCTTCTCGATCTTGCCGCGCGCCGGGGCTTCATCATCGTGGAAGACGACTACGAATTCGAGATCTCGTTCCTGAAGTCGCCCTCACCCGCATTGAAATCGCTCGATCCGACGGGGTCGGTCATCTATGTCGGCTCGTTTTCAAAGTCGCTGTTTCCGGGTCTGCGGCTCGGCTACCTGGTCGCGTCCGAACCGTTCATCCGCGAGGCGCGCGCCCTGCGCTCGCTGGTCCTGCGGCATCCGCCCGGCCTCATTCAGCGCACGGCCGCCTATTTCCTCTCGCTCGGGCACTATGATGCGCAGATCGCCCGCATGGGCCGTATCTACCGCAAACGCAGATCGATCATGGAGCAGAGCCTGATGGAAAACGGCCTGGCCCAGATCGGTCAGGGCACGTTCGGCGGTTCGTCCTTCTGGATGAAAGCAAGGGACGGGGTCGACAGTTCCAGGCTGGCGATGCAACTGCGCGAGGATGGTGTCCTCATCGAAGCCGGACGTGCCTTTTTCGCTCAGGGCGAAGAACAGCCCGGGCATTATCGCCTCGCCTATTCCTCCATAGCGTCCGCCCGGATTCCCGACGGCATTTCACACATTGCCCAGCGCATGAACGATGCCGCCGCCTGAACGTTTTTCTCCCCTCAAGAGCCCCGGAAAAGCGCGTGTGAACGACTCCGACTGAAAAAGTTTGCCGACACGTGAAAATTTTGTTGATTTTTTCATAATCCGGAATGAAATTATGCTTGAAATTTTCACGAGCGGATTGCCGGAATGGAAATGAGCAGCCTGGGCGAAGATCTCAGAGCCCTTCGCACGACACGCAAGATGACACTTGAGGATCTGGCTCAGAAACTGGGGCGTTCCGTTGGCTGGCTGTCCCAGATCGAGCGCGACATCTCGACGCCGCGCCTCTCGGATCTCCGCCAGATTGCGGATATTTTCGAAGTTCCGCTCTCTATCTTTTTCGGCAGCACGGACGCACCTGATGCCGAAAAGGGCCGGATCGTCCGCTCCTCCGCACGGCGCATCATCGGGGAGCGCGACGCCGGTCTTGTCGAGGCGCTGGTGTCTCCGGATCTCACCGACGATTTCGAAATGATCCACTCCACCTTTCAACCCGGTTCAAGCCGGACGAACCGAATTTCACGCCCCACGCAGGAGCTTGCCTACATGATCTCCGGCAAGCTGGACATCTGGCTGGATGACGATGCCTTCACGGTGACCACCGGAGACAGCTTCCGCATCCGCAATGCATCCTATCGTTGGGCCAACCCCTACTCGGAACCCGCAGTCGCCGTCTGGGTAATATCCCCGCCGGTCTACTGAACAATTTCAAGAGGAAAGCTGAAGCATGTCAGTTCCCACTACAGCCCGCGTTGTCATCATCGGTGGTGGCGTCGTCGGAGTGTCTACCCTTTATCACCTGGCAAAAGCCGGCTGGTCCGACTGCGTGCTCCTGGAAAAGAACGAGCTCACCGCCGGCTCCACCTGGCACGCGGCAGGCAATTGCCCGACCTT
>JBCDEN010000708.1:0-2503 GCA_039179715.1 Pseudomonadota bacterium | reverse complement strand
GTGCTCGGCCGCAAGCGACACACCGTTCTTCACAACAGACCAGAACGCGTCATTCGCCTGACCATGCGACACAACAATGATGTCCGTCGCAAACGCGGGGGTGGACACTGCCAGGGCACCTGCCACAAGGGCACTTTTCACGATATTCTTCATGTAATTCCTCCCAAGTTCTCGGCTCGACGCCACACTTTCTCCAAAGCGGGACGTGCCTGTTGTCAAACAATCACAATCTCAAAAACTTTGCAACCGGTTGCAAAGAAATTGACGCGTCAGGACATTCGTGTAGGTTCGATGCCCGGATGAACGATGTGGTTGGACAAAGGGCTTGGCGGTAACACTCAAGGAAGTCGCGGAACTGGCAGGCGTTTCCCGGTCTGCCGTATCCCGGACGTTTACGGACGGCGCAAGCGTGTCGGCGCGAACGCGGGAAAAGGTCGAGAAGGCGGCCAAGACGCTCGGCTACAAACCATCCCTGATCGCCCGAAGCCTGGCGACCAACAGAACCAAGCTCATTGGCCTCGTTGCGAACAACTTCCAGAACCCTGCATTCCTTGATGTATTCGATCTTTTTACAAGCGAGTTGCAAAAGCGCGAGCTCAGGCCGCTCCTGGTCAACCTGTCGGCGGAAACCTCGCCGAAAAAGGTCGTAGAACTACTGCGTCAATACAGTGTCGACGGGGTCATAGTGGCCACATCGACCCTGCCGACCAGTTTCGCAATCGCGTTTCAGACGGCCGGTATTCCCGTCATTCACACGTTCGGCAAGTTCCAGGCGAATGCCAATGTGCACGTGGTCGGGATCGACAACGACTATTGCGGGGCCATGGCGGCAAGGACCTTCTCGGAGCGGGGTTACCGGACCGTTGCCCTGCTCGGAGGGCCAGAGACGGCGACCTCCACGCAGGACCGCTCCGCCGGGTTTCAGCGCACCGCCGCCGAACTCGGCTTGAGCGTCGCAAAGGTCTGCTTTGCGGAAAACTACACCTACAAAGCGGGCCGGGACGCAATGCGGAACGTGCTCGAAAACCCGGATATCGAAGCGGTTTTCTGCGGTGATGATCTCATCTGCATGGGGGCCATGGATGCTGCCCGCGATGCAGGCAGATCGATACCGGAAGACATTGGTTTCCTGGGGTTCAACGATATCGGCATGGCCGGCTGGGATGCCTATGCGCTCACCACCATCAGGCAGCCTATCCGCGACATCATCATGAGCTCGGTCGAGCTCGTTGTCGGCATGGTGAACAATCCGGACCGGAGCCCGGAAATCCGTCTGTTTCCCTGCTCGGTGATCGAGCGCGGCTCTTTGCGCCCCCTCCCGGAGACGGCCTAGCTCCGCTTGCGGAAATCACGTCAGAGCCCGACCCAGGCCCCTTTCGAGCCAGCCGACTGGGCGGCAGCCTCGATTGCCCGCATGGACCACAATCCGTCCGTTGCCGTCGGGAAATCCAGCGCAAGCGGATCGGGTTCCTCACCGCGTTGTTGCGCACGAAGGACATCGGCGAGATCGTGATAGATATTGGCAAACGCAACCGGCATGCCTTCCGCATGTCCGATCGGTATCCTGGAAGCCCGGACGGCCTGGGGCGACAGCGATGCGTCGCCGCGCTCCAGAACCTGGGTGCGGCCGTTCAGTGGGGTCCAGTGCAGTTGCTCGGGATGCTGCTGCTGCCAGGAGAGGCCGCCCTTCTCGCCAAAGACCTGCAGCGTCAATCCGTGCATGCGCCCAACCGCGATCGCGCTTGTCCAGAGACGGCAGAGCGCGCCGTCGGACAGGCGGATGTTGATCATGGCATCGTCTTCCAGCTGCCGGTCCCCGACCATGGAGGCGAAATCCGCCGACAGTTCGGCAGGGGTCTGGCCGGAAACGAAACAGGCCATGTGGAAGGCATGAATGCCAGCGTCTGCGAACACGGCCGATGTTCCGGCCTGATCGGGATCGTAGCGCCAGCGGATCCTCGGATTGTCGGCTTCGTCTGCATCCGCGTGAAAGCCATGGGCGAATTCAGCCTTGATGAGCCGTATCTTGCCGAGTTCGCCACCGGCGATCATCGCCTTCATCTGGCGCACCAGCGGATAACCGCTATAGCCGTAATTCACCGCGCATATCCTTCCGGTTTCCCTGGACACCGCCACGATGTGTTCGGCTTCCTCGGCGGTCATTGTCAGCGGTTTCTCGCACAGCACATGAAAGCCGGCTTCCAGAAAGGACCGGGAGATTTCGTAGTGGGTGGCATTGGGAGTTGCGACTGTCACCAGATCCAGCCGGTCCGGGCGTGCGCGCTCGGCTTCCAGCATTTCCTGCCAGTTTGCATGGGCACGATCCTCTGCAATGCCCAGCTCCGCGGCAAAGGCCTTGCCGCGCGCCGGATCGATGTCCAGCGCACCCGCCGTCAGGTGGAAGTGACCGTCGAGGGCCGCGCTGATGCGGTGTGCCGGACCGATCTGGGAGCCCTGGCCGCCGCCGATCATGCCCCATCTGAGTTTGCTCATGCTGCGACCT
>JBCDEN010000593.1:0-3182 GCA_039179715.1 Pseudomonadota bacterium | reverse complement strand
TTCCGGATTTCCTTTTCCGGCGAGCTGGCCTATGAAATCGCCGTTCCCGCGCGCTACGCCGACAGCCTCATGCGGGTCCTGATGGACGCCGGCGAAGAGTTCGGTGCCACACCCTACGGAACTGAAGCGCTCGGTGTGCTGCGGATCGAAAAGGGCCATGCAACGGCGAATGAACTGAACGGCCAGACCTCGGCTGCGCATCTCGGGATGGGCCGCATGGTGTCGCAAAAGAAGGACAGCATCGGGACTGTTCTTTCCAGGCGCGAGGGCCTCTCCGCTGAAAACGGGCTGCGCCTTGTCGGCCTGATATCATCCGAAAAGGACTCGCACATCCCGGCAGGCGCGCATCTGTTCACCGAAGGCGCACCGCACGAACCTGCGAGCGATCAGGGCTGGGTGACCTCGGCCTGCTATTCGCCGCACGTGGAAAAACCGATCGCCCTGGCATTCCTGGAACGGGGCGACGCGCGCCACGGCGAAGAGATCGTGGTTGCGAACCCCCTTGAGGGCCTGACGGTAACAGCGCAAGTCGTAAGCCCTCACTTTGTCGATCCGGAAGGAGAGCGCCTGCGTGCCTGATTACCGACTGACCCAATCCGTGCCCGGCTCGGAAACCGGCGAGACCGGTTTCGTCCTCAAGGATTTCAGACTGGACGTGGTGCCCGGTCTCGCGCTCGCGTCCGTTGCCGCAAGAGCCGGCAAGGAAGACGCCGTGGCCGCACAACTGTCACAGGTTCTTGAAACAGAGTTGCCGCGTGCGGGCGCATTGTGCCGTGGATCTGAACACACGGCGTTCTGGACAGGCCGGGATCAGTGGATGATTGCCGCCGATCACGACACCCACGAACAACTGGCAGCCGAACTGAAAACACGTCTTCAGGACACCGCGTCGGTCACCGAACAGAATGACGGCTGGATCTGTCTCGATCTCAGCGGTCCGGATCTGCCGGGCGTGTTCGAGCGGCTCATGCATGCCGACACCGCCGCGCTCAAGGAAGGGGCAGCGCTCAGAACCGTCATCGAACATATCGGCTGTTTCATTCTCTGCCTGGAAACGGACAGGCACTACCGTCTTTTTGCCGGCCGGTCCTATGGCAGGTCCCTCTTTCACGCCCTGTGCGAGGCGCTCCGCTCGACCGTTGCACTGCGGGCTTGAGCGACGACAATCAAGATCCAATCAGCTTAGACAAAACGGACCCGCCCGGGCGCAGCTCGTCACTTCCTGAAACGGGTGCGCATAGAGGATTGGAATTGACAGCGGCAACTTGCTAAAAGCGTACAGCTTTTGACGAAGCGGTTTTCCCGAATAGGCAAATGATGTGTTTTGCTGCCCAAACGCTGCAGGACACCAATGGAGGAGCATTGAGTAGAATGCGTGTTCTTGTGACCGGCGCAGCCGGCATGGTCGGCCGGAAACTTGTTTCAAAACTTGCCGCGAACGCGGCGCTGTTTGGAGCCGAGGTTGAAAGCCTGACACTGGCCGATGTCATTGAACCGCCGGTTCCCGCTTCGCTTCAGGCCATTTCGACGACCCGCACCGTGGACCTCGCCCGGAAGGAAGACGCGATCTCACTGATCAACGGCAGGCCGGATCTTATCTTTCACCTGGCCGCGATCGTTTCGGGCGAGGCGGAGGTCGAGTTCGACAAGGGCTATGCCATCAACATGGATGGAACGCGATACCTGTTCGAAGCCATCCGCGGCGAGGGAGCCCGCGAGCCGTACTTCCCGCGTTTCGTTTTTGCCTCTTCGATTGCCGTCTTCGGCGAGCCGTTTCCGGACAGGATCGGCGATGACTTCTTTACAACACCGCTGACCAGTTACGGCACGCAGAAGGCGATCTGCGAATTGCTGCTGGCCGACTACTCGCGCAAGGGTTTCCTTGACGGGATCGGCATCCGTCTCCCGACGATCTGCATCCGGCCCGGTAAACCGAACAAGGCCGCTTCGGGCTTTTTCTCCAATATCCTCCGCGAGCCCCTGGTTGGCGAGGAAGCCGTTCTGCCCGTTGAGGAAGATGTCCGTCACTGGTTTGCCAGCCCGCGCGCCGCTGTCGGCTTTTGCGCACACGCGGCCTCGCTCGACACATCGGGGCTTGGTGCGCGGCGCAACCTGACCATGCCGGGCCTGTCAGCCCTTGTCGGCGAACAGATCGAAGCCCTGCGCCGCGTTGCCGGCCCGACGGCGGCGGACCTGATCCGCAGGGAACCAGACCCTGACATCCGGAAAATCGTCGCCGGCTGGCCGAGGAACTTTGAAGCCGTCAGGGCAACGAAACTGGGCTTCGTGGCGGAAACAACCTTTGACGACATCATCAAAATCCATATTGAAGACGAACTGGAAGGGGTAACCCCATGAGCGATACTTCAACGCGCGGCGCCGACAGGATTGCCCTTGTTACCGGCGGTGGCACCGGCGTCGGCAAGGCGGTTTCAAAAGGCCTCAGCGCCGCCGGCTGGCATGTCGTCATTACAGGCCGGCGCGATCAGGTTCTCGCCGCAACGGCGGCAGAACTGGAGAGCGAGACCGGAAACAAGGTTTCCTCGATGACATGCGACGTCGGCGATCCCGGATCTGTCGGCGCCTTGTTTGAAAAGCTGCGCGGCGAATTCGGGCGGCTGGACCTTCTCGTCAACAATGCCGGTATCGGAAATTCGCCTGTGCCGTTGGAGGAGATCAGCTTCGAGGAATGGAGCAACGTGGTCGCGGCAAATCTGACTGGTGCCTTCCTGTGCACGCAGCAGGCGTTCAAGCTGATGAAAGCACAACAGCCGCGCGGCGGTCGCATCATCAACAACGGATCGATTTCAGCGACGACACCCCGACCGAATTCAGCGCCCTACACCTCGACCAAACACGCCATTACCGGATTGACGAAGTCCACATCGCTGGATGGACGGGCTTTCGACATCGCCTGCGGCCAGATCGATATCGGCAACGCGGCAAGCGACATGACTGCAAGGATGAGCGGCGGTGTCCCCCAGGCAAACGGCGAACTGGCGCCGGAGCCGACCATGGACGCGGCGCATGTCGCGGATGCCGTGGTCTATATGGCAAGCCTGCCGCTTGACGCCAATGTGCTTACCCTGACCGTGATGGCGACGAACATGCCCTTCGTTGGGCGCGGCTAGATCATCGATAAATGCCGCCGGAACAAATCCGGCGGCACTTCAAATCAACCC
>JBCDEN010000055.1:0-11444 GCA_039179715.1 Pseudomonadota bacterium | reverse complement strand
GACCCGACGAAGTCTTTCCGCCTGCAATCCGGCGATGTCGTGGTCCTGGGCGGCGATGCCCGCCTTGCCTTTCACGGCATCGACAGGGTGCTGAAAGGCACATCCACTCTTTTGAAGAATGGCGGGCGGATCAACCTGACCCTGAGGCGCGTGACACAGCCGGACTGAGCCGGCCTGTTACCCGGTGGTTTTCGGCTCAGATCGCAAGATAAGTCAGGACCAGTGCACAGGCGGCGATCACCCAGAGCGCGACCCGTCCGGAGCGTGTGTGGCGTGCTTCCGCGCGGCCGATGGCCTCGGCAGTCGCGGCATCGAACCTGAGCCCGTCCCGGGTCATGTTTTCCAGTGCTTCTGACATGTGCCCGATCCGGTCCGCAAAGATCGGCAGATCGTTGGCAGCTCTCGTAAGCGCGGAAACCACATCGCCAGCATCGCGCAGCTTGCCCACCGGGCCCAGATGCTCCTTGATCCAGTTGCCGACAACCGGCTCGGCCGTGCGCCACATGTCAAGGTTCGGATTGAGAGAACGGGCCACCCCTTCGACCACGACCATGGTCTTCTGCAGCATGATCAGCTGGGTCTGGGTGCGCATTTCGAAGAGTTCCGTCACCTCGAAAAGCTGGGTGAGCAGCCGCGCCATGGAAATCTCGCTGGCGTCGTGGCCGTGAATGGGTTCACCGATTGCGCGGATCGCCTGGGCGAACATGTCGACGTCCTGATCAGATGGAACATAGCCGGCCTCGAAATGCACTTCCGCAACCCGCCGGTAATCGCGCGTGATGAAACCGAACAGGATTTCCGCCAGGAACCTGCGCTCGCGCTTGTTCAACCGGCCGGTGATGCCGAAATCGACGGCAACGAGCGTGCCGTCCTCCTGGACGAACAGGTTGCCCTGGTGCATGTCAGCATGAAAGAAGCCGTCGCGCAGGGTATGACGCAGGAAGCTCTGGATCACGGCAGCTCCCAGCGCTTCCAGGTCATGGCCGTCCTCGATCAGGCCGTCGACATCCGACATCTTGCGGCCGTCGATCCATTCCATCGTCAGAACGCCCTTGGCCGTTTGAAGCCATTCAACGGCGGGAACACGGAAGCCCGGGTCGTTCGCGGTGTTTTCCGCCATTTCGGAGAGCGCCGCGGCCTCGAGACGGAAATCCATCTCGATCGCAACCGACTGGGCGAGCGTGTCGACAATGGCAACGGGACGCAAGCGGCGCGAAGGCGCATGAAACCGTTCGGCAAGCCGGGCAACCAGATAATAGCTTTCCAGGTCGCGCTGGAACCTGCGGGCAACGCCGGGGCGCAAGACCTTGACCGCGACCTCTTTCTCCGTGCCGTCGTTGCGGCGGATGACCGCTGGATGCACCTGGGCAATGGAGGCGGCTGCGACCGCTTCACCGAACTTCGCAAAGATCTCGTCCACCGGACGCCCGAGCTGTTCGGCAACGGCGGCCCTTGCAGCCTCGTGATCGAAGGGGGGCAACCGGTCCTGCAACGCGGACAGCTCCCGCGCCGCGTCCTTGCCGACGACGTCAGCCCTCGTGGCCAGGAACTGGCCCAGCTTCACATAGGACGGACCGAGCTTGTTGAGCGCATCGGAGAGACGAAGTTCTGCGCTCTTTTCCTTCACGGCCCGCCGTTCAAGCAGCCGCGCCAGCGCGATGCCGAGCCGTGGCCCGGGGGGCAGATCCGGCAGGGACACGAGGCCGAACACGCCCTCGCGCGCCATCACGAAGCTGGCCCGCACAAGACGGAAGAAGGGCATCACCGCCATTCGTCAGAATTTCCAACCATGATGCATCGCCGCAATGCCGCCCGAGTAATTGCGGAACCCGACGCGCTCGAAACCGGCATCGCGGATCATATCCGCAAACCTTTCCTGGCTCGGAAACCTGCGGATCGATTCAACGAGATACTGATAGGGGTCGGCATCGCCGGTCACCCATCTGCCGATGGGCGGGATCGCGTTGAAGGAGAACGCGTCATAGACCTTGTCGAGACCGGGAACGTCCACGTCGGAAAATTCGAGGCAGAGGAACCGTCCGCCGCGTTTGAGAACCCGGTGCGCTTCGCGCAGGGCCTTGGGAATGTCGGGGACATTGCGGATCCCGAATGCGATCGTGTAGGCGTCAAAGCTCCTGTCCGGAAACGAAAGTTCCTCGGCATTGCCCTGACAGAAGGTGATCAGGTCCTCAAGGCCCGCCTTGGCGGCCCGGTCGCGCCCGACGGACAGCATGGATTCGTTGATGTCGCAGACGACCGCGGTCACGGCCTCGTCCGACTTTCGGACGACACGCGTGGCGATGTCGCCGGTGCCGCCGGCCACGTCCAGCAGCCGCCACGCGGAGCGCGGTGCCTTCGGTGGCGCAAGGTAGGACACCATCGCGTCTTTCCAGACACGGTGAAAACCGCCGGACATCAGGTCGTTCATCAGGTCGTAGCGTTCCGCGACCTTGTGAAAGACATCGTCGACCAACAGCTGCTTCTGCCCTTCAGCGACCCTGGAAAATCCGAAACTGGTCGGCATGTCCTCCGGCGACCGGCCAGAGCCACCCGCTTGCCTGTGAGCCTGTTGCGTCATGAATGCGCCTCCTGGCGGATGCTGTCCTAAATTTGCTTCAAATCGCGCCGGACAATAGTACAAGCACTTCACAAGCGCTATCTTTGACGGCCACGAAAAGCCATTTGCCGCAGGGCTATAGCGCGCAACAGACGCCGACACCAGTGGGAGACATTCGTAAATGCCCGAATTGCCTGAGGTCGAAACGGTCAAACGGGGCCTGGCGCCCACCTTCGAAGGAGCCCGGATCGTGTCCGTCGACCAGAATCGACCGGATCTCAGGTTCGCCTTTCCGGACGGGTTCGTACCCCGCCTCAGCGGGCAACACGTATCCGCGCTGTCCCGGCGCTCGAAATATCTGCTTGCGGATATCGACAGCGGCGATGTTCTGGTCATGCACCTTGGCATGTCAGGCTCGTTCCGGATTGAGCAGGACGCGTCAGACGAGATGCTAGGGGCGTTTGAACATGCGCGCAACAGGGACACCAAGCACGATCATGTGGTCTTTCACCTGGAAGGCCCCGGCCGCAAGCCTGCACGGATCATCTATAATGACCCGCGCCGGTTCGGCTTCATGGATCTTGTCCCGCGCAGCCAAATGGCCGAACATCCGCTGTTCCGGGACCTCGGGATCGAGCCTCTCGGCAACGATCTGAGCGGCGAGGCGCTGGCGCGGCTGTTCAGAGACCGGAAGACGCCCTTGAAGGCGGCCCTTCTCAATCAGAAGCTCATCGCGGGGCTCGGCAACATATATGTGTGTGAAGCCTTATGGCGTAGCGGTCTCAGTCCGCTCCGCCCGGCCGGATCGCTCGTGACCAGAACCGGCAGGCCTACCAAAAAGGCCAGTCTTCTTGCCGCCAATATCCGGGAAACGCTGCACGATGCCATCAAGGCCGGCGGGTCTTCGCTGCGCGATCACGCGCAGGCAGACGGAACGCTCGGCTATTTCCAGCACTCCTTTGCCGTATACGGCCGCGAGGGAGAGCCCTGCCGGACAAGCGGCTGCAAGGGTACTGTCAGCCGGGTTGTGCAATCGAACCGCTCGACCTTCCACTGCCCGTCCTGCCAGAGCTGACACGCGCAAACCACACATGGAGTTCCACCTTTTGCCGACCTTGCCAGACTGGCCCCGCGTCGGTTAGGCATGTCTCGTAACACTGACAGGTGCTGGCACTGGGAGCAGGCGAAATGGGATACAAGAACATCCGTGTCGAAAAACGTGGCAAGGTCGGCCTGATCACGCTCGACAGGCCGAAAGCCTTGAACGCGTTGAAGTCGGAACTGATTGCCGAACTTGGAACCGCGCTCGACGGCTTCGACGAGGATGAGCGCATCGGCTGCGTTGTCATCACCGGCTCGGAAAAGGCCTTTGCCGCCGGCGCCGATATCAAGGAAATGCTGCCGCACGACTTTTCATCCGCCTATCAGACGGATCTGATCACGCCGTTCGACCGGGTCTCGCGCAACCGCAAGCCGATCATTGCAGCCGTTGCCGGATACGCTCTGGGCGGGGGATGCGAACTGGCGATGCTGTGCGATTTCATCCTCGCTGCCGATACGGCCAAGTTCGGCCAGCCGGAGATCACGCTTGGCGTCATTCCAGGTGCCGGCGGCACCCAGCGTCTCACGCGCTTTGTCGGCAAGTCGAAAGCCATGGAAATGGTGCTGACGGGACGCATGATGGATGCCGAGGAAGCCGAACGCAGCGGCCTCGTCAGCCGGATCGTGCCGGCCGACGATCTGCTGGAGGAAGCGCTGAAGGTGGCCGAGAAAATCGCCGAGTTCTCGCTGCCCGTCGTCATGATGGCAAAGGAGAGCGTCGACAGGGCCTATGAAACGACGCTTTCGGAAGGTGTACGCTTCGAGCGACGCGTGTTCCAGGCGATGTTTGCACTGGAAGATCAGAAAGAGGGAATGACGGCGTTTTCGGAAAAGCGCGCACCTCAGTTTCGCAACAAATAATCTTGGCCGTGTCCTGGATAAAGCCGTTGACGGCGGCTCAAAGCGCGATTATAAGCAGCGCCCAATCGGTGGCGGTCTTCCGCCGCCTTTGTTTTTTGATCGGGTCTTAACGCCGATGCGCTTCGATCCCGATCGCCACCGGACACGTGTCCCAATTACCGATCAGGATTGAGCCCATGGCCAACACACCATCGGCCAAGAAGGCGGCCCGCAAGATTGCCCGCCGGACGGCCACGAACAAAGCACGCCGCAGCCGTGTGCGCACCTATCTGCGCCAGGTTGAAGAAGCAATCGCTTCCGGCGACCAGGCAGCGGCAAGCGAAGCCTTCAAGGCAGCACAGCCCGAAATCATGCGCGCCGCATCCAAGGGCGTCATGCATGCCAATACGGCCTCCCGGAAGGTTTCCCGGCTCAACGCCCGCATCAAGGCGCTCAGCGCCTGAATCGCAGCGTCATCAGACCGTTAAAAAGACCCGGCATCACTGCCGGGTTTTTTTTAGCCATGCAATTTTGTGGATGACTTCTTTTTACATTTTCCAGGTTCGACATAGTGATTTTTAACAGCCAACATGCTGACACGGAAAAATGTTTTTAATCAATATGTTGCAGACATGTAGGAATCGGGAAACTCAATCGAACCGGATTCGATACGAGTCAATAGATCCCGTTTGAAATTTTTTTTGAAATAGTCGTTTTTAAATTGTGACAGCCCGCCCGAAGGCAAAAAGTTATTGCCGCAAAAAGCATTTGCCACTTCGCCCACAACAGGCAAAAAATCTCTGACGTTGGGGCAAAATCGAGGCTTTTCCTGAAATCGGCAAAAGTCGCGGTTGCCCCCTCTAATTCCGTCTGTATATTAGGGACACGGCTGGCGGGGAAGACCAGCACTCAACGTAAAAATGGTGCTTGGAACGATCATGAATAAGTCTAAACGATGCATAACTGAGCACGTGGTTTCAAGAACGTGGAATGGATACGTTGCTGTATTCAGTTCACAGAATTCTTAGTTCATTTCCGAACTAGTTCTCAACTTCGACATTTCTGGTAATACTCAAAGTCGGTAGTTCTTTACTACCGGAGGGGGACGTGTGCAAAGCGTGGGTGGTTACGCTGGAAACGTTACGTCGCAGGAGGCGTTTGACGCTCTGTCCGGGCAGGCTGATGCAGTGCTCGTGGATGTGCGTACACAGGCCGAATGGTCCTTCGTCGGCGTGCCGGATCTCCGTCCCATCGACAAGGAACCGATGCTTGTCGAGTGGCAGAGCTTCCCCTCTTCCGGTCCCAATCCCGACTTCGCGAACGCGGTCTCGGCCCAGCTTTCAAAAAAAGGGCTTGACCTCGGCACTCCAATCTATTTCTTGTGCCGCTCCGGCGCCCGGAGCCAGGCGGCAGCAATCGTCCTGACCCAAGCCGGGCACACACAGTGTTTCAATATCTCGGACGGGTTTGAGGGACCGCTGGACGCGGATCGTCATCGCGGCACTCAGTCCGGCTGGAAAGCGGCCGGATTACCCTGGATTCAGAGTTAGTTTCCCCTCGAAATGACGGGATGCGGCGGCAGGCGTAATACTGCCGCCAACGAAATAACCGTCCCAAAAGGGACAAAATAACGCTGCAAAAGGCAGCAAGGCGGCGAAGATCGGCTGTGGCGGACCGGTCTTCATGAAACAGGAGGCAAATGATATGCAGGTTCAGGAGGCAGGTGGCTCCGACCATTGGAAGCGGGTCAAGAAACAACTTCGCGCCGAATTGGGCGATGATGTTTTTACCAGCTGGTTTGCGCGCGTAGACCTAGAGGAACATCAGGACGGCACGGTGCGGCTGTCTGTTCCGACCCGGTTCCTGAAGCAGTGGATTCAAAACAATTACAATGATCAGCTGATGGGTCTGTGGCAACGCGAGTGCGACAACGTTCATCGCATCGAGTTGACGGTGCGTGGCGCGATCCGCCCCCGGCAGACCCCGGTCGCGCAACCGGGCCTGGCGGCCCCGGGCGGTGCCAAACCGATCAGTGCCGACGGCCGCGCAGACACGCTCGCAGATGCGTCGCAGGTGTCACGCGCACAAGCCGTGACAGCGGCTCTCGGACGCGGCGACACCAACACCGACAGCGCGCGCGACGTGCTGCAGGGTGCCGCGCTTGATCCGAAATACACCTTTGAGACATTCGTCGAGGGCGAATCGAACAATCTGGCGCTTGCAGCGGCGCGGCAGGTTGCCGCCGGCGGTACGGTCACGTTCAACCCACTCTATCTTCATGCTTCGGTCGGGCTCGGCAAAACCCACCTGATGCAGGCGGTCGCCGCGAAGGCGCGGGCGAACGGGCACAAGGTGCTCTACCTCACTGCCGAACACTTCATGTACAAGTTCGTCGCTGCGCTGAAGTCCCAGTCGGCGCTGGCGTTCAAGGACACGCTTCGCACAATCGATCTGCTGCTCATCGACGACATGCAATTCCTCCACGGCAAGCAGGTCCAGCAGGAATTCTGCCACACCCTGAACGCGCTCATTGACGGCGCCCGCCAGGTCATCGTGGCTGCCGACCGCGCGCCGTCCGAGCTCGACACACTGGACGACCGCGTCCGGTCACGGCTGTCCGGCGGCCTCGTTGTCGGCATACAGGAGCCGGATTTCACACTTCGCCGCAACATCCTGCTTTCCCGCGTCGAAACAGCGCAAAAGTCGTACCCGCAATTTTTGGTGCCGGACAGCGTTCTGGATTATGTCGCCCGCCACGTCGCGTCCTCGGGCCGGGATCTGGAGGGCGCACTCAACCGCCTGATCGCGCACAATCAGCTGACAAATCAGCCGATTACGCAGGAAATGGCCGAAATGACCCTGCGCGATCTGGTACGTTCCAGCGAACCGCGCCGCGTCAAGATCGAGGACATCCAGCGCGTTGTCTCCAAGCATTACAACGTCACCAAGGCGGATCTGCTGTCCGCACGCCGTACCCGGACAATCGTTCGCCCCCGGCAGATTGCGATGTATCTTGCGAAAGTGATGACCCCCAGGTCACTTCCTGAAATCGGACGCCGGTTCGGAAACAGGGATCACACAACGGTTCTTCACGCAGTGCGCAAGATCGAGGAGTTGTCGCGGGCAGACTACGCCCTCGCCCAGGAGCTCGAACTGCTGAAACGCATGCTCGACGCCTGACCGCTGCACTGCACGATTTTCAATCGAAATTGGGGGCGTTCCGTGCGGACGCCCCCTTGCTTTTGCCAACGGTAAAGGGCAGTGTCTTTCCCCGCTCCCGATGGGAGCCCACATGTCCAGTTTGGCCGGGACCGCAGGGCCGGCATTCCACGAGAACGGAAGAAGCGTATGAAAGCGACCCTCGAGCGGACCGATCTCCTCAAGTCCCTGACGCACGTTCACCGGGTGGTCGAGCGGCGAAACACGATTCCCATCCTGTCCAACGTCCTCTTGCGCGCCGACGGAAACGCAATCAACCTCAAGGCAACCGACCTGGATCTCGAGATCGTCGAATCCGTACCGGCCATGGTCGAAATGCCCGGCGCAACCACCGTTCCCGCGCACATGTTCTACGACATCGTGCGCAAGCTTCCGGAAGGATCGCAGGTTGTTCTGGAAACGACCGGAGACAATGCCACGCTGGAGATCCGGGCGGGCCGTTCGAAATTCACGCTGCAGATGCTGCCGGAGACCGACTTTCCGGATCTGACCGCAGGCGACTTCAGCCACGGTTTCGCACTCGGCGCTGCCGATATCCGCAAGTTGATCGACACAACGCAATTCGCGATTTCGACCGAGGAAACACGGTATTACCTCAACGGGATCTATCTGCACACGGTCGATGCCGCCAACGGCCAGCAGTTCCGCGCCGTGGCGACGGACGGGCACCGGCTGGCCCAGGCCGAAGTGACCGCCCCGCAGGGCGCGTCCGGTATGCCCGGGATCATCGTGCCCAGGAAAACCGTCGGCGAAATCCAGAAACTGCTGGAGGACCCGGAAGCGAATGTTCAGATCGAACTGTCGGAGACCAAGATCCGGATCACCACCGGCTCGATCATTCTGACGTCCAAGCTGATCGACGGCACGTTTCCCGATTACGGGCGGGTCATCCCGCAAAACAACGACAAGGAAATGCGAGTCGACCGGGACGAATTCAAGGAAGCCGTCGATCGCGTTTCGACGATATCTTCCGAGCGCGGACGCGCGGTCAAACTGGCGCTTGACGAAGGCCGGATGGTCCTGACCGTCAACAATCCGGATTCGGGCAGTGCGACCGAGGAACTGGCAGTCGAATACGATGCCGAGCCGCTCGAGATCGGCTTCAATTCGCGGTATCTGCTCGACATCGCGACCCAGCTCGGCAGCGACACGGCCCTGTTCCGGCTTGCCGATTCCGGTTCGCCGACGCTTATCCAGGACAACACGGTCGAAGATTGCCTGTTCGTCCTCATGCCCATGCGCGTGTGACCTGACGGCAGCGGGAACTGAGGCGGACACGGGCTGATGAGCGCATTCAGGACGGCGAGAGTGACACGCCTGTCCCTGACGGACTTCCGCAACCATGAACAACTGTCCCTTGCCGTCGCCTCGGCCATGGTTGCCCTTGTCGGTGCCAACGGCGCCGGCAAAACCAACATCCTGGAAGCAATTTCCTTTCTTACCGCGGGCCGCGGCCTGCGCCGCGCCACGCTCGCCGACATTGCCCGCACGCCCGGTCCGGGCAGCTGGAGCGTTGCCGCCACGGTTGAGCTCGACGGGCTGGAAACAAAGCTCGGAACGGGCCTCGTTGAAGGGGCCAGCGGACGGAAGGTCCGCGTTGACGGCGAGGATGCGCGCGGCTCGGAAACTCTTCTGGATTATGTGCGCGTGCTCTGGCTGGTGCCTGCGATGGACGGCCTTTTCACCGGCCCGGGCTCGGACCGGCGCAGGTTCCTAGACCGGCTGACCCTGTCGGTCGACCCCGGCCACGGCCGCCGCGTCAGCAATTTTGAAACCGCCTTGCGCCAGAGGAACAAACTGCTTGAACAAGGTGGGACGGATACCTATCTGAGCGCTCTTGAACAGCAGGTCGCGGAACTTGGAACGGCCGTCTCCATCGCCCGTCAGGAAACGGTTGATCTCCTTGCCCGGACTGTTGGCGAACAAAAGACCCGGAGCCAGCCGTTTCCCCATGCCTCCCTGGAGCTGGAGGGGGCATTCGAACGCGATACCGCCGGAATGAACGCGGCCGATCGCGAAGAGCATTACCGCGCCTTGCTGGCAAACGGACGGGCCCGGGACCGCGCGGCCGGACGGACACTCACCGGCCCGCATCTCAGTGATCTCAAGGTGCGCCACGCAGCCAAGGACATGCCCGCCGCACTTGCGTCCACGGGCGAGCAGAAAGCGCTCCTGATCGGGCTGATCCTCGCCCATTGCGAACTCACCGCCAAGGTCAGCGGCATGACGCCGATCCTGCTGCTTGACGAGGTCGCCGCGCATCTCGACCCGGACAGGCGGGCGGCCCTCTTTGCCAAGCTCGACACGCTCGGGGGGCAGGTGTTCATGACGGGCACGGACGAGGCGCTTTTCGAGGCCTTGCCGGCAGAGGCCCAGGTGCTTGAAATCGGCAGCGGCGAGGCGCGGCAGATCACACCCGCTCCGGCCTCATAAAACCGCCTGAATCTTGTGGTTTTCCACCATAATCGTTGCGCCGGCTCCAGCGCGGGCCGCGTGCGGTTGAACACCCCGGGGAACCCCGTATAACGGGGTGATAACAGACAAACCGATTGGTAATTGATTCGCATGAGCGACACGTCTACGTCAGAGCCTATTCCGACCCCTGAAACCGACAATGGTGCCGACTATGGTGCGGACTCCATCAAGGTCCTCAAGGGGCTTGATGCGGTGCGCAAGCGCCCGGGCATGTATATCGGCGACACGGATGACGGATCCGGCCTCCACCACATGGTCTACGAGGTGGTCGACAACGCCATCGACGAAGCGCTGGCCGGACATGCCGACCACGTGACGGTCACGCTCAATCCGGACGGTTCAGTCACCGTTTCGGACAATGGACGCGGCATTCCCACCGACCTTCACCCCGAAGAGGGTGTCTCGGCGGCCGAGGTCATCATGACCCAGCTGCATGCGGGCGGAAAATTCGACCAGAATTCCTACAAGGTTTCCGGCGGTCTGCACGGCGTCGGCGTCTCGGTGGTCAACGCGCTGTCAACCAGGCTCGATCTGAAGATCTGGCGTGACGACAAAGAGCATTTCATGCGTTTTTCGCATGGCGAGGCTGAAGCATCGCTTGCGGTCGTCGGACCGGCCAACGGCAAGAAGGGAACCGAAGTCACGTTCCTGCCGTCGACCGAGACCTTCAGCAGGACGGAATTCGATTTCAACACGCTTGAGCACCGCCTGCGCGAACTGGCGTTTCTTAATTCCGGTGCCCGGATCATCCTGACCGACAAGCGCGGCGTCGAAGATGTCGTCGAGGAGCTGTTCTACGAGGGAGGCCTGGAAGCCTTCGTGCGCTATCTCGACCGGGCCAAACACCCGCTTATCGAAGACCCGATCACGATGAAGGCCGAAAAGGACGGCATCACCGTTGAAGCGGCGATGTGGTGGAACGACAGCTACCATGAGCAGGTGCTGTGCTTTACCAACAACATCCCGCAGCGCGACGGCGGCACGCACCTTGCCGGGTTCCGCGCGGCGCTGACACGCCAGGTGACCGGCTACGCGGAAGCGACAGGCCTGATGAAAAAGGAGAAGGTCTCGCTGTCCGGCGACGACTGCCGCGAAGGCCTGACCTGCGTCCTGTCCGTCAAGGTGCCCGATCCGAAATTCTCCTCGCAAACCAAGGACAAGCTGGTTTCCTCGGAAGTCCGCCCCGTCGTGGAGAACCTGATTGCCCAGACGCTCAACGACTGGCTGGAGGAAAACCCGGCCCCGGCCAAGG
>JBCDEN010000082.1:0-9990 GCA_039179715.1 Pseudomonadota bacterium | reverse complement strand
GGCCGGCATCTGCGGCAGTTTGGCCGGTTCCGCACCACAGGAAGGCTCGCTCTCACCGGCCTCGGTCGTGAGGTTGCCCGGTGCGACAAAGGCCTCGTATCCGCTGCCGGGCGTATTCAGGAGTTCCTTCGACATGCGGCAGAACTCGTCGATATAGAACTGATAGTTCGTAAAAAGCACGTAGTTCTGAAAATGCTCCGCTGCGGTCGCCGTATAATGCTGCAAACGGTGCAGCGAATAATCTATCCTGGGCGCCGTGAAAGGCGCCAGCGGCATGACGCCATCAGCCGGTTCATAGGTTCCGTTCGCAATGGAATCGTCCATCACCGTCAGGTCAGGGAGGTCGAAGATGTCGGCAAGCGGTCTGTCCAGATTTGCCGCGGCAGCGCCGCCTTCGACATGCGTGCCGTCATAAAAGGCGAAGTGAAGCGGTATCGGAATGTCGCTGTCACCGACCAGGATCGGCACATCGTGGTTCTTCATCAGGAGTTTGAGCTGCGCCTCCAGATAATGACGGAAGAGATCCGGACGCGTGATCGTCGCCGCATGGGTTCCAGGTCCCGAAACGAACCCGTAAGACAGGCGGCTGTCCAGACGCACATGGCTGTCTGTGACAACCCGGACCTGGGGATAGTAGGCCCTGATGTGCTCCTGGATGTTTTCCCCTTCCAGAAGATCGTTGAAATGCGAACGCAAAAAAGCCGTGTTCGCCTCGAAGATGTCTATCAGGCGGTCGACCGCGTGTCTGGCGTTTGTAAACACCTCAAGCGGACGCGAAGGTGCCGTGCGCATGCGCCGTTTGCCCAGCGGGTAATCGCCATTGATCAGATTGGACATGAAAGTCTCCTTATTGTTGTTATGGCGAACACACTCCCGCCAGATGTCCCTTGCGTCAATACACGTATCAATTGTTTTTGAATTTTTTTTCGCAAGGAGAAAATTTCTTCAATCAATCCAAAAGCGAAACAAACCGCCAGATGCAGGCCGGCTATCCTTGTCGAACCACCGCCGTGATGCAGCAGCACGCCGTTCCCGAGCGCTTCGATGAAACGGACTTTCCGCCGGTTCGCAATCCCGGTACTATCTCTGCGAATTCTGATCAGGAGCTTCCCATGAAACGTACCCTTTTGAGCCTTGCGGTTGCCGTTATGCCTATGCTTGGAGCCGGGTTCGCCGCCCAGGCGGCCGATCTGCCCGACCTCGGAGGCCGGGAGGTCGTGATCGCATCGGAAAATACCTATCCGCCGCTTCAGTTCATCGATCCGAAGACCAGCCAGCCGGCGGGCTGGGAATACGAGGCAATTGCCGAAATCGCCAAGCGGCTGAACATGACGGTCACTTATGAGAATGTCAGCTGGGACGCCATGATCCCGGCAGTCTCTGCGGGAGAATATGATGTCGCGATGAACGGCATCACCATTCGCGAGGACCGCGCGGAGAAAGTCGCCTTTTCCGATCCCTACATGCGCTCGGAAATGTATATGCTGGTGCGTGCCGACGAGGACCGGTTTGCAGATCCTGCGGGCTTTGCCGGAAATGACGACTTCCTGGCCGGCGCCCAGCCGGGCACCACACCGTTCTACGTCACCGTCTACGAAGTTCTCGACGGCGATGAAAACAACCAGCGTATCAAGCTGTTTGAAACCTTCGGTGCCGCCGTTCAGGCGCTCAAGGTCGGGGACGTCGATCTTGTCCTCACCGACAGCACCGGCGGGCAAGGCTATGTCAATGCCAACCCGGACACCTTCAAGCTGATCGGCGATCCGATGGGTACGGAAGACTTCGGCTTCATCTTTCCGAAGAACACCGACCTGATCGAACCGTTCAACGCGGCGATCGCCAGCATGCGCGCCGACGGAACGCTGGATGCGCTCAACAAGAAATGGTTCTTCGACTACAAGGCCGGTCAGTAACAGCCCCTTTGTGGTCTGTCAGACCAGCGCTTGCGTGGCCGGTATCGGGAGAACCCCGGAGCCGGCCACTTTCTTTTGCAGCCGGACACACATTCCGCACGCATCCAATCGCCTGCCCCAACCGCAAGAAAACGCCATGTTCCGAAAAAAGACCGCACTTGCCTCGCCCAAACAGGACTTTCCCTACTGGCTCGCCGCCGCCTGCGTGATCGCCGCCTTTCTCCTGTTCCGGATCGGCACCGACGAGATTTACACACAAGTGATGGCAACCGTTTCGCGCGGCATCGGCCTGACGACCTTCGTCACGCTCGTGGCATTCTTTCTGGCCTCGGTGATAGGGCTGATGCTGGCGCTGGCGTCACTGTCGGGATCGATCGTGTTGCGGCAAGCGGCACGATTCTACGTCGAGGTCGTGCGCGGACTGCCCATCATCGTGCTGCTGCTCTATATCGCTTTTGTGGGAACGCCTTTGATCGTTGCCGCGATCAATGCCGTTCTGGAACCGCTCGGCGCCGACCAGGTGCGCACGCGCGACTTTCCCCTGCTCTGGCGCGCGATCGTTGCCCTGATGATCGGCTATTCCGCTTTCATCGCCGAAGTCTTCCGGGCTGGCATCCAGGCCGTTGACAAGGGCCAGATCGAGGCGGCCGAGGCACTTGGCATGAACCGATGGCTGCGCTTCCGGCTGATCATCTTTCCCCAGGCGCTCAAGACGATCCTGCCACCGCTCGGAAACGACTTCGTCGCCATGATCAAGGACAGCTCGCTTGTCTCCGTTCTCGGGGTCGCGGACATCACCCAGCTTGGCAAGGTCTATGCCGCCGGGTCATTCCGCTATTTCGAGACCTACAACGTCGTCGCGCTGATCTACCTGATGATGACAATTACCCTGTCTCTCGCCCTGCGCCGCTTCGAGCGTTCGAAGGAAGTCGGGGGGCGGCCGTGAAAGAGAGGTTGCGCCGGCGGCAGTCTTCGTTTTCTCTTGTCCCGCCTGCGCAGACAGGAAAAGGAGATCAGGTAGATGCGTTCCTTCGAAGAGATCGAGGCCCTGGCGGCGGAGAAAAAAGGCGGACCGAAGAAACTCAGGACCCTGCTTGCGGAGCACAATCAGCCAAAGTCCGAGGCCGAGTTGAAAAAGATCGGTGACGACCGCTGGCTTTCCATGTTCACCAGATGCGTGTTCCAGGCAGGTTTCAGCTGGAAGGTGATCGACCAGAAATGGCCGGGCTTCGAAGACGCCTTCGAAGGCTTTGACGTTGCCCGTCTTGCATTCCTGCCGGACGAAGCCTTTGAAGCCCTTCTCAAGGACACACGGATCGTGCGCAACGGCGCCAAGATCAAGGCCGTGCAGGACAACGCGGTGTTCCTGAGGGATCTCGCTTCGGAGCATGGCAGCGCGGCCGCGTTTTTCGCAAGCTATCCGGTGAGCGACCAGATCGGGCTGATGGACCTGATGAAAAAACGGGGCAGCCGTCTCGGCGGGACGACCGGGCAACTGGCACTGCGCTTCATGGGAAAGGAGAGTTTCATCCTCACAGGCGACGTGGTTAACGCCCTTATCCGGGAAAATGTCATTGATAACGATCGCATGTCGAAAAAAAATCTGTCAGCCGCGCAGGCGGCCTTTAACGATTGTAAGACCACCAGCGGCCGCAGTCTGAACGAAATCAGCAGAATTCTGGCGTTTTCGGTCGGAACAGCTCATTAACTTCTCATTTAACTTTTACGATTGTAAACAAAGCCTTGATTCAAAGGTAATTTTTCTTTTTTCGACTTAACCGCTGATTTACCAAAACCGGTAACCATGACACTCGAAATTGCGTGAGGTATTGCGTCGCAATGAGTGTACTGAGTACCGGGGTGTCCATCGCGGCACCCCATCCGACTGAAAACACGGAAGCTTCCGCTTCCTGGATGAACACGATCCTGAAGGGCGACTGCGTGTCCGCCCTTGAGAACCTGCCGTCCCGTTCCGTGGACCTTGTGTTCGCAGATCCACCCTACAATCTCCAGCTGGGCGGGGACCTCCACCGGCCAGACCAGTCCAAGGTCGACGCCTGCGACGACCACTGGGACCAGTTCGAGAGTTTCGAAGCCTATGACGCCTTCACGAGGGCCTGGCTGCTGGCGACGCGCCGGGTGATGAAGCCGGACGGCTCGCTGTATGTGATCGGCTCCTACCACAACATCTTCCGCGTTGGTGCGATCCTTCAGGATCTCGGCTTCTGGATCATGAACGATATCGTCTGGCTGAAATCGAACCCGATGCCGAACTTCCGCGGCAAACGGTTCACCAATGCCCACGAGACCATGATCTGGGCGGTGAAGTCGAAAGATGCCAAGCCGACCTTCAATTACGACGCCCTGAAGACATTCAACGATGATCTCCAGATGCGCTCCGACTGGCATCTGCCGCTTTGCACCGGCTCGGAACGGCTGAAAGACGGCAATGGGCAGAAGGTGCATCCGACCCAGAAACCGGAAGCACTGCTCTACCGTGTGCTCACAGCCTCGTCCAAGCCGGGCGATGTCGTAATGGACCCGTTCTTCGGCACAGGTACGACCGGAGCGGTGGCCAAGAAACTGGGCCGGAACTTCGTCGGTGTCGAACGCGAGCAGGACTACATCGATGCCGCGACCGCCCGGATCGCGTCCATTGAAAGCAGCGACGGCGAAGCGCTCGAGATGCAGCAGGGCAAACGGGCCCAGAAACGCATTCCCTTCGGCACCCTCCTTGAAAACGGACTGCTTTCCCCGGGTGCCGAGCTCACCTGTTCCAAGGGCAAGCACATCGCCATCGTGCGCGCCGACGGGTCGCTCAAATCCGGCGACCATACCGGATCGATCCACAAGGTCGGAGCGCTGGTTCAGGGTCAGGAAGCGTGTAACGGCTGGACGTTCTGGCATACGATAAACGGCGCGGCCAAGTCACCCATCGACGAGCTGCGCAAGGAAATCAGATCCCGCCTGCAGGTATAAGCAGGCTGACAAGCAGAAGCGATTTCGCTATCCCCGTGAAGCCACTTCTCCCCGCCTCCTCACCCGAGGCGGGTTTTCTTTTTCCGCCACCTCCAAAGCCCGTGGGGCTGCCAATCACCCCAGCCGCTCAAGCAGATCGGCAAGCGCGCGCGGTTCTGTCACCATCGCATCGTGTCCGGTGGCGATCTCTGCCACCGGCCAGCCGAGTTTGCGTGCCCGGTCCAGGGCAACGCCGGCCGGCCGGTAGGCCGGATCGGTGCAGCTTATGTAAGCGGCTGGAAGGCCGTTTCCGACCGGGTTCTTCAGATCCAGTGCCGTCGTGAAGGTGCGGAAGGGATGCGGTGTCAGGCGCGGCTGGACGAAGGCGATGTCCTCAGGCCGTGTGACACCGAAGCTTTCCGCGGGCGCGGGCGGCAGCGAAAGGCCGCCGCTGGTTTCCTGCGCCAACCGCTTGCGGTCCTTCGCCATATCTTCGGGCAAGAGACCCATCCAGGTTTCGCCCGTGTCCAGCATGATCGCATCGAGATAAATCAGCCTTGCAATGCGTGTGGGCACCACATCGGCCGCGCCTGTGATCGGGATGCCGCCGAAACTGTGCCCGACAAGGACGACGTCTTTTAGATCGTTGAATTCCAGATGCCGGACGATGTCTTCCACGAAGGTCTGGATCGTGATCTCCGATGACAGCAGATGCGAGCGCTCGCCAAGGCCGGTCTGGGTTGGTGCGGTGACCCGGTGACCGCGCGCACGCAGAATGTCGGCGACCCGCGACCAGCACCAGCCGCCATGCCAGACACCATGTACAAGGACGAAGGCTTTCGGTTCCATCAGCTCTCTTTCGGCAATGTCGTTCCGGTTATTCCGCAGCTTCCGGCGCAGGTTCGTAACCACGCAGCTGTTTGAGCTTGTGACCGACCTCGACAATCGCCTCCAGCGCCGGGATCAGTTCCTCACCCAGTGCTGTCAGCTCGTATTCGACAGAGGGCGGCGAGGTCGAGCGCACGTGGCGCAGGAGCACGCCGCGCTCTTCCAACTCCGACAAACGCGCCGACAGGACCTTGGACGAGACCGGAGGGATGTCCGTCTTGAGCTCGTTGAACCGGCGCGGACCCGCCCTCAGGCTCCAGATGACATTCGGCGCCCATGCCCCGGCGATCACCTGCATGCACTCGGTCAGAAGGCACGGTTCCGGTGGTTTCGGGCTCCGGTTCTTGCGCATCTTGAGGGCCATCTTGTCTGTAACTCCACCGAAATCAGGTTTCTCGAGGGTAACTCGAAAAACATGGTTACCATTAGAAACCTACTTGTCAAGAGTGACCTGAGCCAACACCTTCCTGTCATCGAAACGCACGTTGGAGCGAAACAATGAAACTCTTCTACAAGCCCGGTGCCTGTTCCATGGCAGCCCATATTCTCCTGAACGAGGCAGGCGTTGCCTATCAGCTGGAAAAGGTCGACACGGAAAAGGGAACAACCGAAACCGGTGCGTCTTTCCTGGCAACAAATCCACGCGGATACGTCCCTGCTTTGAAGCTTGAAGACGGTGCGATCCTAACAGAAAACGTGGCAATCCTGCATTGGCTCGGCGAGCAGTTCCCCGGTCTTGCCGCTGGCAATGACAACCAGCCGCTGCAACGCTACCGGCAGCTGGAACTGCTGAGTTTCCTGTCATCGGAACTGCACAAAGCCTTCAGCCCTTACTTCTCCGGCAAGACCTTCTCCGAAAGCGAACAGGAGGCCAACCGCAAAAAACTGGATGCGAAACTCGGTCAGTTCGAAAGCCTGCTGGATGGCGACAAGGCCTATCTGCTCGGCACTGCGTTTTCCGTTGTCGACGCCTATGCGTTCGTCATCCTGAACTGGACAAATTTCATCGGCGTCCCGCTGGACCCATGGCCGCTGACCAAGGCTTATGTCGCACGGATCGGCGCGCGCCCGGCAACCCGCAAGACCCTCTCAGAAGAAGGACTGGCCGCATGAGCACTGCGAACACCGACCTGAAGGCTGTTATCAAAGACTATTTCGACGCGCTTTATCACTGCGACACCGGCCTTTTGCAAAAGGTGTTTCATCCAAAGGCGGTCTATGCGACCGCCGATGAAACGCCGCTCCTCCACCGAACCATGGAAGACTATTTTCCCGTGGTGGCAGCGCGTGTCTCGCCGGCTTCCCGCGGCGAAGCCCGCAACGACGTTGTCGATGAAATCCAGCTGGCGGGAGACAACACCGCCTTTGCCCGCGTCCGCTGCACCTTGGCAGGCAACAATTATGTCGACTTCCTGACCTTCGTTCGCGAGGAGGGAAGCTGGCGGATCATGTCCAAGGTTTTCCAGATGAGCCCGGCGAACGAGAAAGGTGCCTGACCATGCCCTACGTCAACATCCAGGTGACCCGCGAAGGGGTGACACGGGAACAGAAATCGCGGCTCATCAGGGGCGTGACCGATCTGCTCGCAGATGTTCTCGACAAGAACCCGTCGACAACCTTCGTTGTCATCGACGAGGTCGAAATGGACAACTGGGGCATCGGCGGTGTGCCGGTGGAAGAATTCAGGGCGAAGGCCTCCTCGAGCAACCGATAGCAGAAGATCACCGAAAGCCGGGCCCCTCCCCGGCTTTCCCGGTCCAATTGGCAGGATTTTGTGAATCATCGCGCCAATCAAAGGCAGCAAAAACCTTGCTTGAATACTCAATTCGAGTTCGCTGCACTCACCCTGATCTCTGGATTCCGGATCGGCGGCCGGCATTGCCTGCCTTGTCCGGAATGACTGACAAGGGCTGGCACCCTCATCCCGGGGAAGCGCGCCAGCGCTGTCCCGAAGGATGGGCCGCGCCCCCTGAATTTGCCGCCATCCTTCGAGACGGACCTTCCGGTCCTCCTCAGGATGAGGAGGAACGGGGAAGAAAACGGTGCGCGCGACGTTGGTTCCGGTCGTCATTGCCGGACCTGCCCCTCTGCCGTGCCAGCCTCTCCAGCTCACGCAAACCCGACGAGGGCCTTGCGGCGTTTGCCGACCGATACCGCCAATCTTTCGTTGGCCTTGAGATCACCGGTTCCAATGCGCCGTCTCGGGTCGTCTACGATCCGGCTGTTGAGACGCACAGCTCCGCCCTCCACCAGACGCCGGGCCTCTCCATTGGAGGCGGCAAATCCGATGGCGACAACAAGCTCCAGAAGACCAAGCCCGTCCGCGAGACGCGCGAGAGGCAATATGTGCGTGGGCTTCAGGATCTCGCCTTCGCCGGCAAAGAGCGCGTCTCCCTGCTGCAGGGCCGCGCGCGCTTCCTCGGGTCCGTGGACAATGGCCGTGATCTGGGTCGCCAGGATTTTCTTGGCTTCGTTGAGCTCCGCGCCCTCAAGCGTGGAGAGCCTCTCCACTTCGCTGATCGGCAGTTCCGTGAACAGGCGCAGGCATTTTCCGACGTCGGCATCCGCCGTGTTGCGCCAGAACTGCCAGAAGCCGAAGGGCGACAGATGTTCCGGGTGCAGCCAGACGGCACCGGCGGCGGTTTTGCCCATCTTGGCACCGCTGGCGGTCGTCAGCAGCGGCACCGTCAGGCCATGAAGCTTGCGGCCGTCGCGCCGGCCGAGTTCAACCCCGTTGACGATGTTGCCCCACTGGTCGGAGCCACCGACCTGCAGGACGCAGTCGTGGCGCTTGGCCAGCTCCAGGAAGTCGACGGCCTGAAGCATCATGTAACAGAACTCCAGAACGGTCAGCGGCATCTGGGCATCGAGACGGGACCTGACGCTGTCGAAGGTCATGATGCGGTTGACGGTGAACTGGGATCCATAGTCGCGGAGAAATTCCAGGAAGCGGAACTCATTCAGCCACTCCGCATTGTCGACCAGGAGAGCGCCGTCCGGACCGTCCATATCGACCAGCCGTTCAACCGACCGGCGGATCGTGGCGATGTTGGCCGCGATCTGGCGCTCCTCAAGCAGCGGCCTGGCATCATTGCGAAAACTCGGGTCCCCGATCTGGCTGGTGCCGCCGCCCAGAACGATGATCGGACGATGGCCGAGCTTCTGCAGCCAGCGCATGGTCATCAGCGGCATCAGATGGCCGACGTGAAGACTTGCGGCGGTGGCATCGAAGCCGGCATAGGCGGTCACCGGACCTTCGGACAGCCTCTTGTCGAGGGCTTTCACGTCCGTGCACTGGTGCACAAGACCGCGTTCCAGAAGCACGGCAAGTGCCTCCGATTTGAGCTTGGTCGCCGGTTTGGCGGCTTCAATCATATGCTTGGTCATTTTCGGCTTCCTGGTTTCCCCGACAGGAGCCCTTGAAACCAAAAAGCCGCCTGACGCGGCGGCTTTTGAGGTTTCTATCAGATGAGCAAGATCCTACGCAGCCGCCGGTATGTCGGTGACGTAATAAAAATACACGAAGGATGCAGTCATCTTGGTCATGGCATTTTAGATGCGACAGGTGACGCGCAGAGTCAAGACGCTAATTTCCGGCCGGAAGCATGGCGCACGCGGTGTTGCATTTTTTCAATCACCGTATAAGGGAAGGGGTTAGTCCTTTAACTCTGTAATGAATTGCATCGGCGCGGTTTTGGCCATATTCATCATATGCTTCTTGGCCGCGTCGCGTTCAAACTCCATCATCTTGAGCATCGGGTCGCCATCCATCGCAAGGCGAAGCGCGGTTCGTGCGGCTATCACAGCGGCAAAGTGGATGTCGCGCTGCTGAGCTTCGGTAGGCACATGCTCAAAGTGCTTCATCGCTTCGGCCACGGCGGCATCGACAAACTGACGAAAGAGGCGGTCTTTCTCGTAATTTGCCTGTGCCGCTAAGAGTGTCGTTTCCATTGTTTCATCATCCATAATTCACCTCACGATAAGGATTGAAGCCGGAACGGGCGAGACGCAAATGCGGCTCGATGCGTAGCACGAAAGCGTGGGTCCGTAAGGACATCGCCCATAACTTTCTGTAATCACAATCATTCCTCCATAAGGATTTGACGGACTTGGGTGCCGAGAGGTGTCGCCCAGACAGTTCGGATAGGGTCGTTGTGGTTGACCGCTATAAGCCGATCCCACCAAAGCGCGTGAACATCATCAAATGTGCAGTTGAGCTTTTTTGCCCCTT
>JBCDEN010000856.1:0-1530 GCA_039179715.1 Pseudomonadota bacterium | reverse complement strand
GCTTTCTTCTGCGTGTTGGTCACGGACACTCTCAACCCGGGTGCAAGCATCACGCCCGTGTCGCCAACCTGACCGCCGCTTTCTCCGTAAAAGGGCGTCTGGTTGAGGATCACAAAGCCGCTTTCACCCGCCGGCAGCCTGTCGATCTCCTTGTCATCGGACGCCAGCGCGGCAACCACGCCTTCCGCACTTTCGGTCTCGTAGCCGAGGAAATCCGTTGCTCCGTGCTTTTCCTTGATCGCAAACCAGACGGCTTCCGTTGCAGCACCGCCCGACCCGGACCATGCGGCACGTGCCTCCGCTTTCTGCCGGTCCATGGCGGCGGCAAAGCCGTCCGTATCGACCGAGATGTCGCGCACGCGCAGCGCATCCTGGGTGAGATCAAGCGGAAAGCCGTAAGTGTCGTAGAGCTTGAACGCGGTTTCCCCGTCCAGCTGACCGCCGGCGGTCAGGTCTTGCGTGGCGCTGTCAAGAAGTCCGAGACCCCGTTCCAGCGTCTTGCGGAAACGTGTTTCCTCCAGCTTCAGCGTTTCGGTGATCAGGTCTTCCGCACGGGACAGCTCGGGATAGGCACGCCCCATTTCCCGAACCAGCGCCGGGACAAGCTTGTGCATGAGCGGCTCACCTGCACCCAGAAGATGCGCATGGCGCATGCCGCGCCGCATGATCCGGCGCAGGACATAGCCCCGGCCCTCGTTGGACGGCAGCACGCCGTCGGCAATCAGAAAGCTGGTTGAACGCAGGTGATCGGCTATGACCCTGTGACTGCCGAGCGCTTCGCCCGCCGCTTCAACATTGGTTTCGTGCTCGGATGCAGCAATCAGCGCCTTGAACAGATCGATATCGTAGTTGTTGTGAACACCCTGCAGGACGGTCGCAAGACGTTCGATTCCCATGCCGGTGTCGATGGACGGACGCGGCAGGTCCAGCCGTTCGTCGCTTGTCTGCTCATATTGCATGAAGACCAGGTTCCAGATCTCGATGAACCGGTCGCCATCTTCTTCCGCAGTTCCCGGAGGGCCTCCCCAAATGTGGTCGCCGTGGTCATAGAAAATTTCCGAACACGGTCCGCACGGTCCGGTATCGCCCATCGACCAGAAATTGTCCGAGGTCGGAATGCGGATGATCTTGTCGTCGCTCAGGCCGGCGATCTTCTTCCAGAACCCTGCCGCAGCATCGTCTTCAGCGTAGACCGTCACCAAAAGGCGGTCCTTCGGAAGACCGTATTCCCTGGTGATCAGGTCCCATGCAAGCTCGATCGCCCTTTCCTTGAAATAGTCGCCGAAGGAAAAGTTGCCCAGCATTTCGAAGAACGTGTGGTGCCTTGCCGTATAGCCGACATTGTCGAGGTCATTGTGCTTGCCGCCGGCGCGCACAACCTTCTGGGCCGTGACGGCGCGCGAATAGGGTCGCGTCTCCAGACCGGTAAACACGTTCTTGAACTGGTTCATGCCCGCATTCGCGAACATCAGTGTCGGATCGTTGCGCGGAACCAGCGGTCCGGATTCAACCACTTCGTGATCGTTTTTC
>JBCDEN010000644.1:0-2842 GCA_039179715.1 Pseudomonadota bacterium | reverse complement strand
CTCAGCCGCATCGCTTACGCACACCATGCGCGCTTTCGCGCCGCTCGGGACATAGGCACCTTCCGGCTCTCCGTCCCAGACGTCGGCACCCCGGTTTCCAAGCGCGGCAAAGGCAACGCCCTCGACATCCACGTCGACGCTGCCGGTCGCCGGAACGATCGCGGTCTCATATCCGGGGACG
The DNA here is from genome assembly GCA_039179715.1 of Pseudomonadota bacterium. Classification (GTDB taxonomy): domain Bacteria; phylum Pseudomonadota; class Alphaproteobacteria; order Rhizobiales; family Stappiaceae; genus Roseibium. The sequence goes on along the minus strand of JBCDEN010000644.1, from coordinate 2,661 downwards.
GCATACTCGAAGGCCTGGCCCCGGGCCAGCTTGACGATATTGAAATAGTTCAGCGGAACCCGGCTGTCCTCGACATCGATAATGGCCTTGTTCTCATTGTCATAGGGAGGAAAGTGCATCGGTTTATCTCTTCAGGACTGTGGGGCTGAGTGATTGGAAAGAAAGACATCGAGTTCGGACGGAGTCGGCATGGCGGGCGCACAGCCGAATTTCGACACGACCATCGCTGCAGCGGCCGATCCCCTTAAAACGGCCTCCTTCAGCGAATGCCGGGCGGCAAGTGAAGCCATGAGCGATGCCATGAAGGCATCGCCCGCGCCCATCGGCTTGATGGCGGTCACGGGAAAGATACCGGTTTCGAAAGGTCCCTCGGCAGCGTAGACCACGGATCCGCGCTCACCGAGCTTGTAGATGATCACCTTGTCGCCTGTCCCGAGCCCGCTCGCGAGCTTCTGACCGTCTTCATGGGTTCCGTTGGCAACAACTGCAAACTCGTCATCATTGCCGACCACGAAATCCGCGGTTTCGATCGCGGCACGGTAGATCTCCGCAGCCTCGAGCGCGCTTGGCCAGGAATAGGGTCTGTAATCCAGATCGACCACGACAACAGCACCTGCCCGGCGCGCATGTTCCATAGCCCTCAAGGTCGCCTCGCGCGACGGATTGGCGGCAAGCGCCGTGCCCGTCACGATCAGGGCTTCGTAATCGGCGAAGGGGACTGCGAGCACCTGGTCGACGCTCATGAGAAGGTCGGAGGCATTGTTGCGGTAGAGCGTGTTCTGGGTGGCCTCGATCCGGGTTTCGGTGACAGCCAGAGACGTGCGGGATTCGCCGCTCAGAACGCGCACATGACCGGTTCCGACACCGTAGTGTCTCAGCTGGTTCAAAACGAACCGGCCAATGGAATCATCGGAAACACATGTCAGCAGATCGACCGAAAGTCCATGCCGCGCGATACCGGCGGCAATGTTGCCGGACGATCCGCCAAGCGCGGTGGTGAACTGCGTCGCATGCTCGGCTTCCGTTCCGGGCGGATCGGCATAAAAATCCATGCCCGCGCGCCCGAGCACCAGAAATCTTGATTTCGAGTTAAGGTAGGCAGACACGGTCAGACGCCTTTTCTCTGCGGCGCGCGTCCCGCTTCCCAGTCCGCGTGTGCCTTGCGGACCCGTTCACTGTTGGAGACCTCGGGTGTGCCCACTTCCCACCACGTATGACCCTCCTGTGTCCATCCCTCGAAGGCGTCGACCTTGAGGGAAATGACATAGGTCCGGTCCGACTGCTTGGCCCGGCCGAAGGCCTCTTTGAGTTCGCTGATCGAGTAAACGGTTTCCGCATTTGCCCCCATCGCGCGCGCATGCGCCTCGAAGTCGACGGCGAATGGTTCGACGGCTAACTTACAGTCGGCAATGAGATTGTTGTAGGACTCGTTTCCGGTGTTGTTCTGCAGCTTGTTGATCACCGCGAAGCCGCCATTGTCGCAGACGACGACGATCATTTTCGCACCGGACAAGACCGAGGAATAGATATCGGAGTTAAGCAGCATGTAGGAACCGTCGCCGACAAAAATGATCGTGTCCTTGTCCGGATGATCTTCCATGTGACCGAGCCTTGCACCCCAGCCTCCGGAAATCTCGTATCCCATGCAGGAAAAGCCGAATTCGACGTCGACGCTGCCGAGGGATTTGGTACGCCAGTTGGCTGTGACTTCCGCCGGCAGCCCGCCTGCCGCCGCAACGACGCGGTCGTCCGGATCGCAGACGTCGTTGACCGCGCCGATCACCTGGGCATAGGACATCGGCCGGTTGCTGCCGTCTTTCGTGACGGGCGAGGTGTTGTCATCGACATAGGCCGCCCACTCCGCACGTTCTTTCGCGGCCTGCTCGACCCATGCGCCCGGTGCGGCGAAGGAACCAAGTGCCTCGGAGAGAACGGGAAGCGACAGTTTCGCGTCGCCCACGACGGGCAGCGACATGTGCTTGGCGGCATCGTGCCGACCGACATTGACCGAAACGATCCGGGCGTCTGCCGCGAACGCCGTCCACGACCCGGTGGTGAAATCCTGAAGGCGCGTTCCAACCGCAAGTATGACATCGGCCTCCTTGGCGAGGTTGTTCGCGGAGTTTGATCCCGTGACGCCGACCGGGCCGCAGTTCAGCGCATCGTCATGTATGAAGTTGGCGCGCCCGGCAATTGTCTCCACCACCGGGATGTTATGCGTGCGCGCAAAGTCCTGCATCTCCGTTGTTGCAAGTGAATACTGCACGCCGCCACCTGCAATGATCAGCGGGCGTTCAGCGGTCTTGAGCACCTCCGCAGCGGCGGCCAGTTCGCGCGTGTCGGGAAGCTGCCGCCGGAGGTGGTGCGTTTTCTCCTCAAAGAACTTTTCCGGATAGTCATAGGCCCACCCCTGCACGTCCTGCGGCAGACCGAGGAAAACCGGACCGCAATCCGCCGGATCGACGAGCGTGTTGATCGCCGCCGGAAGCGATTGCAGCAGCTGAGCCGGGTGCGTGATGCGATCCCAGACCCGCGTCACGCTCTTGAAGGCATCGTTGACGGAAAGGCCGGGATTGGATGGTTGTTCCACCTGCTGCAACACCGGGTCCGGCAGGCGTGTGACAAAGGCATCACCGGCCAGCATCAGCAGCGGCAGGCGGT
>JBCDEN010000349.1:0-5132 GCA_039179715.1 Pseudomonadota bacterium | reverse complement strand
GCCAGTTCGACGGCGCGGCTCGAAAGATCGCTGCCGGCAACCGTTCGCGCTGCGGCTTCCGCGTAATCGTCGCGTCCGGCGACTGATGTCCTGCCGTCACCGCTTGATCCTGTGACGGCCCCGTGTTCCAGGGCGGCTGCGATGGTCCCCGCGAAGTTCTCCAGATACCATCCGTTGCGCAGGCAGACGTGCGGAATGCCGCTCGCCTCAAGGTGCTTTTCCGTCTCGATGTGCTCCGCAGCCAGCATGAGGCGTGTGTGCGGAACATTCAGGAGACTTGTATAGGTGATGAATTTCACGCCGGCGGATTTCGCTGCCTCGATGACGGCGGCATGCTGCGGTACACGCTGGCCGACCTCCGAACCGGAAATCAGAAGCAGACGGTCAACATCTTCCAGTGCCCCGGGCAGACTTGCCGGATCATTGTAATCGAAGCGGACGACACTCACCTGTTCGGAGCCAAGATCCTGTGCCTTTTCCGGTGTGCGCACGAGGGCGCGAAGCGGTTCTTCGGCAAGATCGGTCAGAAACCGAAGCACGCTTCTGCCAAGCTGGCCATTGGCACCTGTAACTGCAATCATCTCAAAATTCCTCAAGTTGGATTGACGAGGTTTGTCGAATGCAGCTGATGTAGATTTTTAACTTACTTTTTGTTAGTACATACCAAAAGGTTAGTTTTGAGGTTTTTGGAAAAATGGCTGAAAACGGTCCATCGGAAGCGGTGACAGCGTCCGGAGAGGCGCTGTCTGAAAGTACCTCGGGCGTTGCGTTGTCGGAGATGATGCGGCGTGGAGAACTCTTTAACCAGAACTGCCCGTCCCGAGAAATCCTCAAGCACCTGACCAGCCGCTGGGGTGTTCTTGTGCTGATTGCGCTGCTGGAGCGGGATCAGAGGTTTTCGGAGCTTCGGCGAACCGTCGGCGGTGTCAGCGAGAAGATGCTGGCGCAGACCCTGCAGACGCTTGAGGCCGATGGTTTTGTGAACCGGTTCTCGCGCCCGGTTGTCCCGCCGCATGTGGATTACAGCCTGACGCCAATCGGCCGCGAAGTTGCCTTGCAGGTGCGGCAGATCGCAGACTGGATCGAGGTCAATATCAGCCGGATCCTTTCTTCCAGGGCCGAAAAAGAGGCGGCGCAAACGGCGGGCTAGCCTGTTCAATGCCTGCTGGCCCTATGGGCATATGCGGCCCGTCTCGCCGTTGGTCAGTGTCATTTCCACGCAGGTGCCCGCGGATGGTTTTCTCGATTTCACCTCAGCAGGAAACCGGACCTTGTGCAGTTCCTTTGCGCGGCCGTCCTTGATGCCGACAACCCTCAACGTCCGGCGGTCGTTCGAGGGAACAACGATGTCGGGCCGTCCGTCCGCATCAAAGTCGATATCCGCGGAAAGATCCTGCTCACGGGCACCGATCCTGTGATTCGAGAACCCGGCGATAGAGGCAATCGGAACAAGAGCATTGCCGCGCCACTCGACGAAAAACAGCGTTCCGCCGATATGCGGCGTCTCGACATAGGCAATCTGCGGCTTGCCGCGTCCGGCGTAGTCGGCGATCCCGGCAATGTTTAGCCACCGGTTGGCTCTGCCGATCGGCTCCGTTGCCGCCAGTTCGACAAGTTTTCCGCCGCGCAGGCCATAAATCGCGACACTGCCGCCGGCATTTGCAAACGAGCGGATCGTGATCAATTCAAAGCGGCCGTCTCCATCCAGATCCGTGATCCTCGGTGTCCTGTCCTCGAAAACCTCGCTCTCCGGCAGTTGAACCTCGAATGTGCGGCCGTCGCGCAAGGCAACATGCAGCGAACCGGCTTCGATGTCATCGCCAAGGATCGCGTGCCTGTAGCGGCGGGTCGGGGTGCCGTACCAGGCCGCGACCGCATCATCGGCGCCGCGTTTGTAAATGGCGAAGCTGCCGTCCGGAAGCCCCCCGGCAGGGCGTCCTGTCGCACCGGCCCATGCGTCATCGGATGATCCCGAAGCGCCGGATGGCTGCAATGGCATGACAAGGCACGCGACGACGCAGGCGATTGTGAACAAGGTTTTCAAGAAACACTCCTATTCGGCGGCATCCAGATCCCGGGGCGGCTTGGCGGCGGCATGCATGCAGTTTTCAGTCGCCGCATCCATCGGGACCATAAGTTCGATCGTCATGCCCTCGACAACCGCGTCCTGAACCGAGGCGAGTTGGCCCAGCATGGATGTGAGCCGCAGCCGGTTTCCGTCCGGCCCGAGAACCTCGACAGGCACGAACACCGGCACGTCCTCCCGGAACGTCTCGTCCAGACCATCGAGCAATCCGCTCGCATGCGCCTGGTCCAGCAGATCTGCAAGCTCCGGATCGTCTGCTGCTTCCCGGTAAAGACGCGCGGCGAAGATGGGGGCTGCTTCCTTCCAGTTCAGAACGCGTTCGCGAAACTCCGGCGACAGGAAAATGCGGAACATGTTCGGCGGTTCGTTCTGTTCACCGATGAAGCCGGCCAGAAAGAGTTTTCCGGGCAGGTTGTGACGCAGGATGGTCCAACGCTTGTCGAGAACGAAGGCAGGGAAGGGCCAGTTCGCCAGCAGGCGGTTCTCAATGAGGTTGAGCGCTTCCTGGACGTCGGCCGAATCTTCTGCACGGCACTTGTACGGGCTTGCGAAACCGGCGGTGTCGTAGAGCACATGTGCGCGTGTCACTGGCAGCCCGAGTTCCCGCTCGATCCTCTGGATCATGTAGCGGCTCGGCTGCGCGCGGCCGGTCTCAAGGAAGGACACATGGCGCTGCGTCGAGCCGATGCGCCCGGCAAGATCGGCCTGGCTCATGCCACGTTCGCTGCGAATGGATTTCAGGGAAGTACCGAAGGCAGAGCCGGGTGCATTCATGTCGGGGTCCGTGGGCTGGTTCTATTCCCTGCAAGGGAATTGCTGGGGTTGGCGAAAAATCTAGGCTTCCGGCGACGTTCAATCAACACACGAACGCTGGAGCTCATACATGACCACCTGGATCCTTGCCGTCCTGGCTCTCTATCTCGTCCAGATTTATGCCACCGCGCTTTTCTACGTGCCCTCGGTCAGTCTCGTGAAACTGGCGGGCGGGCGCGATGAACTGCCCGAAAAGGGCAGGTTGGGGCTTCGTGCCGACAAGGCGCTGGTGAACATGAAAGAAAACCTGCCTTTCTTTCTCGTTCCGGCGGTTCTTGCCTACGTCTTGCCCAACGCCGATATGGGGATGGCGATTTTGGGAGCTCAGTTGTTCTTCTGGGGACGTCTGGCCTACGTGCCGGCCTATGTCACGGGCATTCCCGGACCACGCTCGATCGCCTACGGCATTGCACTCATCGGCAACATCATCACCGTCGCAGCGCTTTTCGCAGGATGAAAAGACAATTGAAAGAGAAGCGGACCGGACACTATCTCTGACCGGTTTTCTCCGGTCAGAGGGCGGTTCAGTCGGTCTTGTCCGCTTTAGCCGGTCTGCCACCGCCGTGAACGAAGTTCATCGCGTGACCATTCAGGCAATATCTGAGGCCGGTCGGACGGGGGCCATCGGGAAAGACGTGCCCCAGATGCGCATCGCACTGATTGCAGCGTATTTCGGTGCGCACCATGCCATGCGACTTGTCTTCAAGTTCCCGGATCGCCTCCGGGTGCACCGATTCAAAAAAACTGGGCCAGCCGCAGCCCGCGTCGAACTTGGTGTCCGACATGAACAGCGGCGCATCGCAACAAATGCAGTCATACCGCCCGACAAGCTTGTTGTCCCAGTAAGGACCGGTGAACGGACGTTCGGTTCCGGACTGGCGCGTGACATAAAACTGCTCCGCGGTCAGCTGATTCATCCATTCAGCGGTCGTCTTTCTCACCTTGGGCGCCTTGTCTTCCGTTTGGGTGATGTCGTCGCTCATACTGAACTTCCCGATTTTTCCTTGGTTCGCGATAACATAGGAGGCAGTGCCAAAAGCTCAAGAATCCTCGACGGTTCGTGATCAGGTGATGGACGCATAAATGAGGCCGGAATGGTTTGAGGCGCAAGCCGGTCAAATCCGAAGGACATGGAAATGGCCTCACCCCGTAGCGTCAGCTTGGCTGACCGGGGAGGAAGCCCGCTCCGCACACCCTTCCTGACGGGATATCGCCATTTCGCATGCCATTTCAGTCTCATTTATGGATCCATCACCTAGCGCGTCAGCGTTTTCATGAGAGTCTTGACCCGGTTGCCGCCTTCCTGCCGTGCTTCGAATACGCAGTTTTCAGCTGCTGACAGTATAAATTCGTGGCTTTCGGATATCCCGTTCTGCTCGGCGACGGTACAGACCGCGCCGACGGACGCAGTGACCACGCCGTCGCCCTCGGCGTTGGGGATGGCCAGATCCTCTATTGCGACCTGGATGTAGGCACTGATCGTTTCAGCTCCCATCCCGTGCGTTCTGGGAAGCAGCAGCGAAAACTCGGACGTGGCGGTGCGCGCGGCGATGTCAGCTGGCCGTCTCGCGGTTTCCTTCAGTGTTTGCGCGACCTTGACAAGACAGTCCTCCGCCGCGTGGCTTCCATTTCCTTCAACGAGCGCCTCAAAGCGGTCCAGCGTGACCTTGATAAGGCTTGTGTGCGTCTTTTCCCGGAGCGCAAGCGCCCATTCACGTTTGAGCGTTTCTTCAAAGGCATTCCGATTGAACAGCCCGGTCAGAGAATCGGTTTGCGCGGCGGCTTCAAGCAGCCCCTCCAGTTCCCGCAGTCTTGCAATGTCCTTGAAGAAAAGTGCGAAGGCAAACACCTTGCCGTCGGCGCTGTTCAGTGCATGGCCGGCGGCATGAACCCACACCGGGGACCCGGTTGCCGAGCGCAACAACAATTCCGCGTCGGGCAGATGTCCGTCCGGATCGCCGTTGCCCGACAATATGCGATGAAGAGCGCTGGCATCCCTGTCTGCTGTTTCGACTTGCACCAGGTCGCCCAGATGACCTTCAAGGAGATCAAGCGGCCAGCCGAAAAGCATTTCCGCAGGCGGGGAGGCAAACAGCATTGATCCGTCGAGCGAGACCACAAGGACGGCGTCACTGCCAAGTTTTAGGAGTCCGCCAAAATCTATTCTGTGTGCGTGCTGCCGGTCTTGCCCGGAAGAATTCTTGTTTTTTTGGTCCAACGCCATAACTGCCTC
>JBCDEN010000511.1:0-3744 GCA_039179715.1 Pseudomonadota bacterium | reverse complement strand
GCATCGACAAAGAATTGAGATCATTACGTCCCTGGCTGATCGCGTCGGCCCGGTGAATCCGGAGAACGAGTTGGAATTCGCCGTAGAATTTCGGGACAGCATTCTTGAACGAACTGCCGGCGAAAGACTGATTACGGATGACAATATGGGGTCAGAATGGCCGGTCCCCGCCTTCGATACCCGAGAACGGAGCTTCGTTGGTTCCCACTCGCGTGCACCGTCATTCCAATGACGTCGAGCAACCTTCGTTTATCCGGCCAAAAACGGATAAATCACAAATTGTCATAATGGTGTATCAGGCTTTGGGCATCCGAGTTGCCTTCCGCGAAGCGATAGCCATCCGCCCGACGAAGGACCTGCGCCAGTTTCCAGAAGCCCAGGCGGCGATTGCCGATGCGTCGTCAGGTGACTGTCTTCAGACTGTTGTTGGCAAGGACCCGCTGCTTGGACGCGCCTCGATCAGACGGGTCACCTGGAGCAGTTCAAGCACATTTCAGCTTACGCGCACTGCGACGTCGCCGAGATCGGCAACGCTAAACACAATCCGGTCACCGGATTTGGGGAAACGGGTCTTCATTGAACTACCCGTCATGATGACATCGCCTTTTTGCAACGTTCGCCCACGTGCATGCAGATGGTCGGCAATCCAACGCAGACCGGCGAGAGGACTGCCCAGCGCATCACCGGTCTGCGCCTGATCGATCAAATGATCGTTCCAAGACAGATCAACGTCGAGTCCGGCAAGGTCGAGCGCCTGCCAGTCGAGAAATGGCGCACCGAGCACGATGCCGGCGCACCAACACCTGTCTGTCAGAATGGATGCGGCATCGAGATCGCTGTAGTCGGCACATCGGTCATCGATCAGTTCAAACGCCGGCCTGACATTCGCGACCGAATGCGTCAGATCGGTGTCACTGACAGGCCCGTTCTCCGGTGGAAGATCGTGGGCCAGCTCAATCGCGATCTCGAATTCCAGACCGAGCCGCATGAAATCCGCAGCGGCGATGTCGCATGGAGCGTGACGGATCGAAGATGCGAATATGCTGCCGTAAACCGGTGTGTCGACACCGCACAATTCCTGGATAGCGGGCGACGTCAGTGCAATCTTGTGGCCCGCGAGGGGCCCCCAGCCAGCGTCGGCGCTCAACAGGCGATAGACCTCATCCTGAATGTCATAAGCTTGATCGAGCGTGGGCGGCACAAGATCGCCCCGCAAGGGGGCAAACCGGGCGCCGATCAGGATGTCATCTACTATGATGCGGGCCGTCCCTGCAGGATTCATGACCACCGCCTCCTCATGCGCGGGTCCTGGCGTCAGTGTGGCAGGAGTGCTTCGGATTGTCACATCCTGCCCCTGCATGGCTTTCCATTGGTATAGCGCGAATTGGCGGGTCCTTGTGTCAATCGCTGGCTTGCGAAGGCTTGCAGCCGGAGCCTTTGGGAATACTTGTCTAGTAGGGGACGTTTGCTCCGGCCGCGTTGGCGGCCGGCAACGACAGGATGAGATCATGCAGTCAGATAAATCCGCTATCGATCGACGTTGGCTTCTGATGGGGAGTGCGTGCCTGGCTTTCGCAACGACCGGCCTGCCGGGCTCGCCATCGGCGGCGCAAGCCGAGGTTCTGCGCCGAAAGATTTCTCCAGGCGGGGAAACGGTACCCGCGATCGGGATGGGATCGTGGATCACGTTCAACGTGGGTGATAACGAGCGGCTGCGGGAGGCCCGGACCGACGTCCTGCGAACTTTTTTCGAGCTCGGCGGCGGACTGATCGATTCATCACCGATGTACGGATCTGCGGAAGCGGTGCTCGGATATGGCCTCTCTCAACTCGGCCATCCTGACAGCCTGTTTTCCGCGACCAAAGTCTGGACCCGCGGACAGCGTGCCGGCATCGCCCAGATGACGGAGTCCGAAGCCCTGTGGTCGACCCCGTCCTTCGATCTCATGCAGATACATAATATGCTGGACTGGGAGACCCATCATGAGACGCTTTCCGAATGGAAAGCGGAAGGGCGCGTCCGGTATATCGGGATCACAACATCGCACGGGCGGCGGCATCGCGAGCTTGAGCGCGCGCTGACCTCCGCGTCGTTCGACTTTGTCCAGTTGACCTACAACGTTCTCGATCGCGACGTGGAAAACCGTCTCCTGCCGCTCGCCGCCGAACGCGGCATCGGCGTGATCGTCAACCGGCCGTTTCGCCGCGGCGCCCTGTTCGACAGGATCGGCGGAACGCCGCTGCCCGAATGGGCATCGGAGATCGACTGCACGTCATGGGCCGCTTTCCTGCTCAAATACGTCATCTCCCATCCGGCGGTGACCTGCGCCATTCCCGCAACATCCCAGGTTGTGCACATGCAAGAGAACATGGCGGCCATGACCGGTCGGCTTCCGGACGCGGCGCTGCGCGATCGCATGGCCGAAACGATCCGCAGCCTGTAACTGCCGCGCTGGCCTTGCTGGCTTTGCCGGACCGACTTGGCGCATGTTCCGAAAGGCGCTAAGGATGCACCGGCCATCCATTCCGGATGTGCTACGGGTCCGGCACGGACAAACGAATGTCAGCCGATGCCGGTGATCGTCCGGCGCGGATGAAGGCCGATCGGACAGACCTCTTGCTTCTGACAGCAGCGACGCATGATCCCCTTTGATTCCCAGACTTTTTTCGCCCTTCTCGGCGACATCAACCTGACCTATTGGCCGGCAATCCTGTCGGCAATGGGCGGCGCGCTCGTTCTGCTCTTCATCGCCCGGCTGCAAACACCAATTGCGAGCCGCTTGGTTCTGTTGTTCCTTTCTGCTGGATGGGCCTGGTCCGGGTTTGTCTTTTACGGCGTCTTTCTGTCGACTCTGGTCTGGGCGTCCTGGGTATTTGAATATGTGTGTTACGCCCAGGCAGGCTTGTTCGCGGTCTGCGCATTACTGCCGCATCCGCCAACCCTTTCGCTCCGTGCGGATAATACAGGCTGGGCAGCCGCTTCCACCGTTGCATTTTGTGCGATCTTCTACCCGCTCATAGCCGCCCAGGTCGGACATGCATGGCCCGGTGCGCAATTGCTCGGCATTACACCCGGCCCGTTGGCGGCCGCAACGCTTGGCCTGCTTTGCCTGACAGAGGTCCGGTATCGGCTTGTACTTGGCGTGGTGCCCGCGCTCACCCTTTTGATCACTCTTTATCTCGCTCTCAATCTGGCGATCTGGGAGGATTTGATCCTGGTCGCGATCGGATTGGGCGGATTCGCCTGGTCACTGATTGCTGTGCGCCGCAACGCCGCCCCCGACGCATCCGGCTGAGCACTCAGCCAGTGTTTTTGATCATTGCTGCTGCCTTTTCGGCGATCATCAATGTCGAGGCGTTAGTGTTGGCAGACGGCATGGTCGGCATGATCGAGGCATCGACAACCCGCAATGCCGACAGTCCGTAAACACGCAATTCTTCGTCGACGACACTGGTCGGGTCGGATCGCGGGCCCATGCGGCATGTGCCCATGGAATGAAAGGTCGTGGTCCCCCGGTCCTTGGCCGTCTGCATCAGGTCGTCATCGGATTGCACGGCTTCGCCGGGATAGATCTCGCCGTCGAAGTAAGGCAGCATCGGCGTCGTCTGAAGCAGGCGCCGTGCAATCTTCATTCCGTCCAAGAGGACGTGGAGGTCAATTTCCGCCGAAATATAGTTCGGCTGGATGATCGGCTTTTCGAATGGATCGGTGCTCTTGTCCCGGACATGTCCAAGACTTTCCGG
>JBCDEN010000191.1:0-6960 GCA_039179715.1 Pseudomonadota bacterium | reverse complement strand
TCCGCGCCTATCTGACGAAACTGGAAACGGAGGAAATCCTGCCGACCGTTCCCGGAATCTCCGGTGTCAGCTTCCGCAATTACCTCGAAACGGTGATGGAGCGGTTTGCGAATTCAGCCGTTGGCGACACCATTCCCCGTCTCTGCCTTGACGGGTCCAACCGTCAGCCGAAATTCATCCTGCCGTCGATCCAGGACAGGCTGCAGCAAGGGCAACCGGTCAGGGGACTGGCACTGGAGACGGCCCTGTGGTGCCGGTACTGTCTGGGCCATGACGAGTCACGACGGGACATCACCGTTGAAGACGAGCACGCCGGTATCCTGCAGGCCTGGGCGCGGGATGTGTTTTCAGGTGCCACCTCGGCAAAAATGCCCGACCTGTTCGGCCCGCTCGGCAGCGATCCAGTCTTTCTTGCCGCGTTCGCCGACGCCGCCGACCGGCTGCGCACCCTTGGCGTTGCAGGAGCGCTGACGGACTATGCCGCACCGGCGGATGAACCGGCAACCGGAACCCATCCGCTCTCCGCCTGACGCCGTCAGCCTTCAGGTCAACGGCACCTGATCGCCGGAAGTTGAAGATCCGTGTAGCGACGTGTGCCCGGCGAGCCCTTACCTGTGGTCTGGCCGGTGCGCTGCGCCGGTCGTCGTTCACGCACAAGCAGGGTATTGAAATGATCAGGTTGAGCCGTCGCGAAATTGTGGTTGGGAGCGCCGCCATTGCGGTTGCGGGCACACCGTCATTTGCCCAGGAAACCGATCTGAGAGCGCTCGGTCTGGCCGAGCCGGCCTTCAACGTCGACGCGGAACTCAACATTCCGGATCTGACCGGGGCGGTTCATCAGCTTGAGGATTATCGAGGCAAGACCGTCGTGGTCTCGTTCTGGGCAACATGGTGCCCGCCCTGCCGCAAGGAAATGCCGACGCTGGCGCGGCTTGGACGCGAACTCGGCACCGACGACTACGCGGTGCTTGCCGTCAATGTCGGCGACAGGCAGGACAAGATCGAAGCTTTCCTTAACCAGATCGACCACGAGGGCATGGCGATCCTGCTCGACAACAAGAAGGACATGCCGTCCAAGTGGTTCCTGCGCGGATTGCCGGTGACATACATTGTCGACGCCAACGGCAAGGTTGCCCTTGGTGCCATCGGCGAGCGCGTCTGGGACGCGCCGGAAATGATTGCCGGGATCAGGTCCGTCGGCGAGACGTCTTGAGCGCGGCCTCGATCGCCCGCGTAATCGACCGTTTCTAGAGCTTTTTCAGATCAATTTGGCTCATTTGACCGAGGCTCTTTTTCGCTCTGGCGAGACGGTTCGCGCGCCGCGGTGTTTCCCACCGCAAGGGCGGACCAACGATGTCAGAGCGTAAAAGGGCCCGGCCGGCCTTTCTGCTTCTTGTTTGAACGCACTCCACAACGGGTGAGGATATCCAGCCCATCGGCTGCGTTGTGCCACTTGCACGATGCACCGCATCGCGCTGCGCGGCCCGCCTGGCCGAGTAAACCGGATATCCTCATCAAATGATCCAAATTGATCTGAAAAAGCTCTAGATTTCCGTCCGCATTCGGTATCCGGGTGCGAAGATCAGGCGGACATGGGTGATCGGCTGTTCTCCGGCCCAGGTGATACGCTCCATCGCAAAGAGGGCCGAACCCACATCCGCGTCCAGCTTGCCGGACAGCGTCTGGTCGGCACTGACGGCGAAGAACGACAGATCGCCGTGGCTGTAGGGTGCGTTGTGCACCAGCCATTCATTGGCGCTGATGTCGTTGAATGCCATCCCGCGAGCCTCGGGAGCCGCCTCCAGATTGATGTAGCGTTCCTCGAACGCATAGGGGCGTTCGTTCGCGAAGTGGAGCGTCTTCAGAAACAGGACATCGTCTCCAAGCGACACCTGGAACGCGCCATGCAGCCTGGGTGGCAGTGGCCTCAGGTCCCGCTCCAGGATCAAGTGGCGATAGGGCTGCCCAAGGGTTTCCACTTCCTCGCGCAAAATTGGGATCGTCAGCGTGGCCCGCTGCGGCGGGTTGACGGCAACGCGCGTCCCCGCCCTGCGTTTGCGGACCACGAGACCGTTTTCGGCGAGATCGCGAAGCGCCCGGTTGACTGTGGTGCGCGCGCAGCCGAATTCCTCCGCCAGATCGGCCTCGTGGGGGATCTGCTCCCCCGGTTGCCAGATCCGGTCGTGTATCCGGCGCAAGAGCACCTCTCGGATACCTGTCCAGGAATTGGTGTCTGTCAGCGTCAATTCACATCCCTAAAGTCTGTTGCGAAGCCTTTTCATCGTCGCGCGATACGCTTGACGGATCGCGTCGCCTTTTACATGGTTTCCGCCACGAACAACATGCCTGCCGGCCGACCAGACATCGCACACCATCCTGTCATCGCCCGCAAAGATATAGGCGTCCAGAATCTCGTCGCCATTCCGGCCTTCCAGGTCAATCGCCGTGTCATCAAGCGCCAGAAGGTCCGCGAAACACCCGTCCGCAATCCTGCCCGCGTTTCGTCCCACCGCCTGCGCACCGCCGGACACGACCCCGTCGAAGAGGATACGTCCCGTCGATCTCTTCGGCGTCGCGACAGCGGCCCGGCTCTTGTCACGAAGGCGCTGCGAATATTCCAGCGTCCTCAATTCTTCCGAAAACGAAATACGGATGTTGGAGTCCGACCCGACGCCGAAGCGTCCACGCGCGTTGAGATAACGCACGCCATCGAAGATACCGTCGCCAAGGCTGGACTCCGTGATCGGGCAAAGCCCCGCCACCGCACCCGTTCCTGCAAGGCCAAGTGTTTCTTCCGGCAACATCTGGGTGCAGTGGATCAGGCACCAGTTCGAGGAAACGTCGTGATTGTTCAAAAGCCAGGCAACCGGACGCTGTCCTCTGGCACCGACAACTTCCTCCACTTCGCCGACCTGCTCGGCGAGATGCATATGCAGCGGACGGGAGCCGGCAAGTGCAACCGCGTCTGCAAGTCCCTCAGCGCCAACGGCCCGGAGCGAATGCGGCGCGACCCCGAGAACCGCGTCGCTCCCCAGAAGCTTCAGGGCGTCCGCCGCCTGTTCGTGAAGCCTCGCGAACCGCTCGGGATCATTCCCGAACCGGATCTGCCCGCGGCCAAGCACGCGCTGGTCAACACCGCCATACTGATAGAGCACCGGCAGATGCGTCAGCCCGATCCCTGTTTCCAATGCAGCGGCGATGATCCGCACCGACAATTCGGCCAGGTTTTCATAAGGCATGCCACCCGGCTGGTGATGCAGATAGTGAAACTCACCGACCGCCGCGTATCCGGCCTCCAGCATCTCCATCTGCACGAAGGCTGCGATCGCCTCGATGTCGTCCGGGTCGAGCGCATCCAGAAAGCGGAACATGATCTGGCGCCAGGTCCAGAAACTGTCGCGCTCGCCCTCGCCGCGCCGCTCGCTCATACCAGCCATGGCGCGTTGAAAGGCGTGGCTGTGCAGATTGACCGGTGCGGGAAGGAGAATGCCGACGCGGTCACCTGCCGGGGCGCTATCGCGCTCGACAGCGGCAATCGTCCCGCTCTCGGAAATGGAAACGAGAACATTTTCCGCCCACCCCTCAGGCAGGAGCGCTTTCTCCGCAAAAACATTCGCGCCGGAGCAAGTCGGCATGCCGCGTTTCCTTCGTTGACACGTTAATATGTGCATGCATATTATCTTATAACGCAATCTAATCAAGCCGGAGATCATTCTTGTCCCGACGCCTCCTGACCAATGCCGGCCTGGCGACTTTCGCCGACATTGAAGCGCCTTACGGGCTCGTCGAGGGCGGCGCGGTCGCGCTTGAGGATGGCCTGATCTCTTGGATAGGCGCTGAGCGGGATCTCCCGCCGGTTTTCACCGGCTGGCAGAAGGAAGACCTGGCCGGACGCCTCGTGACACCCGGCCTGATCGACTGCCACACCCATGTCGTTTTTGGCGGCAACCGGGCCCGAGAATTCGAGATGAGGCTGGAAGGCGCAACCTATGAAGAGGTCGCCCGCGCCGGCGGCGGTATCGTTTCAACTGTCACATCAACGCGCGCTGCGAGTGAAGAGGCTCTGCTGGATCAGGCTCTGCCGCGCGTCGACGCGCTCATTGCCGAGGGCATCACCACCCTTGAGATCAAATCCGGCTATGGGCTCGATCTCGCAACCGAGTTGCGCATGCTGCGCACTGCCCGGAAAATCGGTGAGGTCAGACCTGTTCGGGTGCGTACAAGTTTCCTTGGCGCCCACGCGCTACCGCCCGAATACAGGGACCGCGCGGATGCCTATCTGGACAGTGTCTGTATTCCGGCACTCGAAGCCGCGCACGGCGCAGGTCTTGTCGACGCGGTTGACGGGTTCTGTGAGGGCATCGCGTTTTCACCTGCGCAGATTGAACGGGTGTTCAAAAAGGCAACGGAGCTGAACCTGCCGGTCAAGCTCCATGCCGAGCAACTTTCGGATCTCGGCGGTGCCGAACTCGCGGCATCCTATGGCGCACTCTCGGCCGACCATCTGGAATATCTGGGCGAAAAGGGTGTCGAGGCGCTCGCGAGCAGCGGCAGCGTGGCCGTGCTCTTGCCCGGTGCGTTCTATACGCTGCGCGAAACCCAATTGCCTCCGGTGGATCTGTTACGCGCGCATGAAGTGCCGATCGCGCTTGCGACGGACTGTAATCCCGGCTCGTCCCCCCTCGCCTCGCTGCTCCTGACCCTCAACATGGGCTGCACGCTGTTCCGCATGACACCGGAAGAAGCCCTGGCCGGCGCGACCAGAGAGGCTGCGAGGGCATTGGGACTGTCCGACCGCGGCACGCTTGAAGCCGGAAAGCGCGCCGATCTGGCGATCTGGGACGTCTCTCATCCGGCCGAACTCAGTTACCGCATCGGCTTCAACCCCCTCAAAGAACGTATTTTCGGAGGCGCACAATGACTGGCCTCACGCTCGACCCCGGGCATGTCACGCTTGCCGAACTTGAGTGTGTCTACAGGGACCTCCTCCCTGTCCGTATCAACCGCAACGCGGAAGCCGCCATTCGTAAGGCCTCGGAACGTGTCGCAGACGCCGCGCGCGGGGACGAGGCCGTATACGGTGTCAACACAGGCTTCGGAAAACTGGCAAGTGTCAAGATCGCGGCGGAGGACACGGCGACCCTCCAGCGCAATCTGATCCTGTCCCATTGCTGCGGCGTCGGCGCACCGCTGGACGAAACCACGACCCGGCTGATGATGGCGCTCAAGCTGCTGTCCCTGGGACGTGGCGCTTCAGGTGTGCGCTTTGAAGTGCTGGAGCTGATCGAGGATTGCCTTGAGCGCGGTGTGACGCCGCTCGTACCGTCACAGGGGTCGGTCGGAGCCTCGGGCGACCTTGCCCCGCTTGCGCACATGACGGCAGTCCTCATAGGCGAGGGAGAAGCCACATTCTCTGGCGAGCGCTTGCCCGGCCGGGCTGCACTCGAAAAAGCAGGGCTCAAACCGGTTGTCCTCGGCCCCAAGGAAGGGCTTGGCCTCATCAACGGGACGCAATTCTCCACCGCATGCGCCCTTGTCGCCCTCTTCGACAGTTGGCGTCTCGCGGAGGCAACGCTGATCACCGCAAGCCTCTCAACCGACGCCATCATGGGATCGACCGCCCCCTTGCTGCCGGAAATTCACGAACTGCGCGGTCATCGCGGCCAGATCGAAGTGGCACGCGCCATGCGGCAGATCATGACCGGGTCGGAAATCCGCGAAAGCCACCGCGACGGCGACACCCGCGTTCAGGATCCCTACTGCATCCGCTGCCAGCCACAGGTTGCCGGGGCTTGCGTCGACCTTCTGCGGATGGCGGCCACGACACTGGAAATCGAGGCCAACGCGGCAACGGACAATCCGCTGGTCCTGATCGATGCCGAAAGGATCGTGTCCGGCGGCAATTTTCACGCCGAGCCGGTTGCCTTTGCAGCCGATCAGATTGCCCTGGCGATTGCCGAACTCGGCGCAATTGCGCAGCGCAGGGTCGCCCTGATGGTCGATCCGACGCTGTCCTTCGACCTGCCGCCGTTCCTCGCCAAGGATCCGGGTCTCAACTCCGGCCTGATGATTGCCGAGGTGACGACGGCGGCGTTGATGAGTGAAAACAAGCACCTGGCCAATCCCTGTTCCACGGATTCGACACCGACAAGCGCCAACCAGGAAGACCACGTCTCCATGGCGGCACACGGCGCACGGCGGCTTGGACGCATGAACGCGAACCTGGCGCATATTCTGGGTGTGGAACTTCTGTGCGCGATCGAGGGGATCGAGCACCGGTCGCCGCTGAAGACGAGTCCTGCCCTGCAGTCTGTCATCGACGAACTGCGTTCCAGTGTTCCGCATCTCGACGCGGACCGCTATCTCGCCCCCGATCTCGAAACGGCGGCCGGCCTCGTGAGCACGCGCAGCCTTGTCGCGGCCGTCTCGGACGAACACATCATCAGACTGGGAGCGGCAAATGACCCCGTTTGAGGTGACGAGAGGCGACGGGCCGGTTGTCCTGGGCGTGCCGCATTCGGGCACCTTCGTTCCAGAAGATATCTGGCAGCAACTCACTCCGCTTGGACAGAAGCTTGCCGATACTGACTGGCACGTTGACCGGCTCTATACCGGCCTGCTGCCCGATGTCACCATGGTGCGCGCCAACTTCCATCGTTATGTCATCGACGCCAACCGCGATCCGGCAGGCGTCAGTCTCTACCCTGGTCAGAACACCACAACGCTCTGTCCAACAACCGATTTCGACGGCGAACCGATCTATGTTGACGGCAAGGGACCGGATGAGGCGGAAATCGAACAACGCCGTCTTGCCTGGCACGCGCCTTACCACGCGGCTCTCGAGACGGAACTTGAGCGCGCCCGCGCCAGACACGGCGCTGCAATCCTCTATGATTGCCATTCGATCCGATCCGTCGTGCCGTATCTCTTTGAAGGCACCTTGCCCGACTTCAACACCGG
>JBCDEN010000770.1:0-2159 GCA_039179715.1 Pseudomonadota bacterium | reverse complement strand
TTGACTGCCGGGTCATGGACAAAGCGGCCCGCGAAGTGGTCGCGGCGCTGCTGCGCGCCGGGAAGTTCCATGCGCGGAGCCGCCTTGGTGGTCCACTTGACCATCATCTGGTGCGTCAGCTCGGGATGAAACTGAATGCCGTAAGCCGCCGGTCCGACCCGGATTGCCTGGTTCGGATAGGTCGGGCCCGAGGCAAGCAGTTCAGCGCCGCGCGGACAATCGAAGCCCTCCCGGTGCCACTGATAGACCTTTTCCGGCCAGCGCATCAGATCCTTGCCGGCCGATGTCGGGTTCAGCGGATAGTAGCCGATCTCGACCAGATCGTCCCGGTGTCCGGCGACGATCCCGCCCAGATGCCTGACCATCATCTGGGCACCGAGGCAGATCCCAAGGAACGGCTTTTCTTCTTTCAGGGGAACCTTGATCCAGTCGACTTCCTTGTGAACGAAGCCGTCAGGATCGTTGGCGCTCATCGGTCCGCCGAAGATCACCGCTCCGGCGTGATTGGCCATCGTGTCGGGCAGGGTGTCGCCGAACCGGGGTTTGCGGATGTCGAGGGTGAAACCGCGCCTGACCAGTTCCTGGCCGACGCGGCCGGGAGAGGATGTCTCCTGGTGCAGGACGATCAGAACCTTGGAAGGGCCGGCCACCGGGCTGGATTGAAATCTCATGACACAAATATGAGGGAGCTCGCTCTAAAAATCGAGCCCCGTTGATCCGCAAGTCCAAAGAAAACGCTGAAACCAGAAAAACATAAGGCGGTTTTTAGCGCGCAAGGGCCTGTCAATTTTCTTAAGTCACCTGATTCTGAAGTTCATCTCATTGCACAACCTGCGCGGTTCGAACTTCAAACTCGACGCAGCCTAGCTGCCTTCTTCGTCTTCAGGTGCTGTCTGGGCCACCTTGTGGCGAAGGTTCATGCGGTCGCGCGTCGACACGCCAAGCAGCTCGGCGACGCGCCAGATCGTGTTGTCTTCAAATTCGTGCACGTGCCCGTCCGCGTAAACGATCTCCCACATCATTTCCACGATCGCGAGCCGCTCTGCCTCGTCTGTGGTTCGTTTCAGGACCGACGTGAACCCGTAAAGATCAACCGCCTCCTCGTCCCGCTGCCGCGCGGCGGCGATCAGTTCGGAGGTTTCCTTGTCGGTGAGTTCGTAATGCTGTTGCAGGATTTCCCTCAGTTTTGCGCTTTCGCTTTCCTCGATGACGCCGTCGATATCGACCAGGTGAAACAACAGGGCGGCCGCGGCCAGACGCTTGTCGTCTTCCGCGAAGGTTTTCTTGCCGCTGTCACCGAAGGTGATCTCCCGGACGAAACTTTTGAGCGCATTCAACATCTATTCATTACCTCGCATGACCGTCATCATGGTCATCCTGCCAGCTATTTCAAGGTTCTCTAAACCCGGGTCCTGACCCTAATTCTGTAATTTGATACTAATCCAGCATATGCGTAGTTAAACTTACATCGGCCAACTAAAAAATTGGAATGTTTCTAAAGTATTGATCTTCCTTAATTTATTACTTGACACAAACATTCAGGAAATGGTTTGACCAGATTGCTGTCCGCGCCTTTTGGCGTTGCGGAAATTCAAAACAGCAGTCTGGGGGCGTCCTTTCACCGGACTGTCTTACAAGGGGATGGACCCATGAAATCACTCAAGTTTGGCCTGCTCACGGCCACGGCTTTATTTGTTACGCCTGCGATGGCGGCGGCTCCGGCCGACATCTTGTCGAATTACGGCGATATCGCCCAGGCAAGCTATGCTGACTCTCTCGCAACCGCCAAAACCCTCAAGGGTGCGATCGACAAGTTCCTTGCCGAGCCGACCGAGGCGAACCTTGAAGAGGCGCGTTCCGCCTGGATCGAAGCGCGTAATCCCTACCAGCAGACCGAGGCTTACCGTTTCGGCAACGCCATCGTCGATGACTGGGAAGGCAAGGTGAATGCCTGGCCGCTCGACGAAGGCCTGATCGACTATGTCGATGCGTCTTATGGCGAAGAGTCGGAAGAAAACCCGTTCTATGCTGCCAACCTGATCGCCAATCCGTCGCTCAAGGCCGGTGGCGAGACGATCGACGCCAGCAACATCTCCGCCTCGCTCCTTGCCGACCAGTTGCAGGAAGCCGGTGAAGTCGAAGCCAACGTGGTCACCGGT
>JBCDEN010000538.1:0-3506 GCA_039179715.1 Pseudomonadota bacterium | reverse complement strand
GCGGGCTTTTTGCCCGGTCAAGCGCGGTGACGCTGCGAGGTACAGCCATTTTGCCGTCCTTCGGATTTGGCCGTTTTGGCCATCTGCCACGTCGCGAAAGGCTCGAAAATGAACCACATTTCCTGCGCTTTCGCTTCTCGCAGTTGGTCAAAACGATCCAAACCAAATTGACTTCTTTTATGAGTCCGTACCCTACGGTTCAGTCCCGCTTGACGCGCTGCGCCCCGGCAAGCGCCTTGTGTGCACGCTCCCGGGCAACCTGCCTCTGGGCATCCGCCTGCACGTAATCCGCTTCCTTGAGCCCGAGTCGTTCGGCGAAACGCTCGCGGATCAGCCCGTAGAACGTCGCATGCAGGCTGGCAAACACCCAGACCAGGATCAGCATCGTTCCCATCGGAAATATCGCCGACCGGATCTGTTGCCACAGGTCGCTCGCCGGCACCAGCCCGTCGCTGACGCTCAGCAGAAAGCCCCAGACGAAGATCAGAAACCCGGCCAAAAGACTCATGATCAGCGCCGAAAAGGCCATCGCCCAACCGATCCCCGACGTCGCCTGCCAGCTTTCCTTCAGCGTCAGCGGATCGTCGACCGCGGCTGCGGGCAGCACAACGGAGAACCTTTGAACCACCATCAGGGCGATGAACGGCGCGAAAACCATCAGCAGCGCGCCCAAGCCACCGGTCAGGGCGGCGACAATGGAAGCTGCGATGATCAGCGGGATGAGCGACAGGAAACCGATCAGGCCAAGGACGATCTGGAAGAAGATCACTCTGAGGGTCCGTCGTCCGACCACGACCGGAAAGTCGCGGGCGTCGATCAGGATCCGCCTTATGTAGGCAATCGCGATGGAAAATCCGACCAGCAGATTGGCCAGGGCCGCAAGCGTGCGCAGCGCACCTTCATCCGCCTTGGCGACCGGCTCCGTCATGTAGGATACGGTTGAAAACCCGCTTTCGGGCATCAGGACGGACCCGATGGCAAAATTGAGTGCGAGCAGAAGCAGGATATAGGCCCAGCCGGTTCGGAAAACCGTACCGACATTGTGCTGTGCCAAGGACAATGATCGTTCCAGCACGGTAATGAACATGAAGTGCCCCCAGAGTGTCCAACATCCTCAGTATAGGTAGAAAATCTTTAGGAATTCGCTAGCACCGCAACCGGCAATTCTCAAATCCGCGTCCTTTTTTTACAGCACGGATCGATCCAAAGCTGGATACTTTGGCAAAATTTTATCATATGATGGACAGATGAGCGCAACCGGTTGGCTAAAGTCATGATTGATGATTTCGCAAAACCTTTGTCCCGCCGGAGATCCGTGGGTGTCATGGTTGGCAACGTCCAGGTTGGCGGTGATGCGCCGATTGTCGTGCAATCCATGACCAACACCGACACGGCCGATGCGGATTCCACGGTTGCCCAGGTGGCGGCGCTTGCCCGCGCCGGCTCGGAAGTCGTGCGCATCACGGTCGACCGCGCGGAGGCTGCGGCCCAGGTTCCGCATATCAAGGAACGTCTGCAGCGTATCGGCATCGATGTGCCACTGGTCGGCGACTTTCACTATATCGGCCACAAGCTTCTGGCAGACTATCCGGACTGCGCCACCGCGCTCGACAAGTACCGCATCAATCCGGGCAATGTCGGCTTCAAGGCGAAGCGCGACACGCAATTCTCGCAGATCATCGATATCGCTCTCAAGCATGACAAACCGGTGCGCATCGGAGTCAACTGGGGATCGCTCGATCAGGAACTCCTCACCAGGCTCATGGACGAGAACGCCGAAAGCACGGCTCCCGTGTCCGCAGCGGCTGTCATGCGGGAAGCAATCATCCAGTCCGGCCTGATGTCCGCGCAGCGTGCCGAAAATCTCGGTATGGGCCGTGACAAGATCATCCTGTCGGCAAAGGTCAGCCAGGTACAAGACCTTGTTGCCGTTTATGCAGACCTCGCGCGGCGCTGCGACTACGCACTGCATCTCGGGCTGACGGAAGCCGGCATGGGCACAAAGGGTATCGTTTCGTCCGCCGCCTCCATGGGCATTCTCCTGCAGCAGGGCATTGGTGATACCATTCGCGTTTCGCTGACGCCAGAGCCCGGCGGAGACCGCACCCGCGAGGTCCAGGTGAGTCAGGAACTTCTGCAGGTCATGGGCTTCAGGGCATTCGTGCCCGTGGTGGCCGCCTGTCCCGGCTGCGGCCGCACCACCTCGACCGTCTTCCAGGAACTTGCCAGCGACATCGAGGACCATATCCGCGTGTCGATGCCTGCCTGGCGCGAGCAGTATCCGGGCGTTGAAGGCCTGAATGTCGCTGTGATGGGCTGTATCGTCAACGGCCCGGGAGAATCGAAACACGCCGATATCGGCATTTCTTTGCCGGGCACCGGTGAAACACCTTCGGCCCCCGTCTTCGTGGACGGGGAAAAGGTGACGACGCTCCGGGGCGAGGGGATAGCCGATGAGTTCAAGAAGATGGTTCTGGACTATATTGAGAAACGCTACGGTGCCGCTGCGAAATCATCTTCCGATGCAGCCTGATCTTGCCGAAGAGCGTTTGAAATGATGCAGCCCGAGCCGCAGAAAGCCCCGCTTCTGGTGATCACCTCCCAGGTTGTCCGGGGAGGCATCAGCGGACGCGGTCTCTCATTTGCGCTGGAACGAATCGGACACGACGTCTGGTTCCTGCCGACGGTTCTGCTGCCCTGGCATCCCGGGCAGGGCAAGGGCACACGCATTGTCGCCTCCTCCGAGGATTTCTCCGCACTGGCCGGCGATCTGGCGGCATCGCCGAAACTGGCTGAGCTCGGCGGCGTCATGACAGGCTACCTCGGCAATGCCGAACAGGCAGCCCCGGTTGCCGCGCTGGTCAGGGCCGTGAAGACAGCCAACCCGGACGCCCTCTATATGTGCGATCCGGTGATCGGTGACCATCACAGCGCAACAGGCGGCGGCCTTTATGTTCCCAAGGCAACAGCGGAAGCGATCCGGGACGAACTGGTGCCGTTCGCCGATATCGTGACGCCCAACTCCTTTGAGCTTGGCTGGCTGACACAGCGTGACATTGAAACAGAACTCCAGAACCTCTCCGCCGCGCGTGCGCTCGGTGCGGCCCGGGTTCTGATCACTTCTTCGCCGGCGCTCCGGCGTAATTCGATTGCCAACCTTTTGGCGGGGCCGCGCGGTGCGGTCGCGGCCGAGCATGCCGCCATAGACGCTCCGCCCCACGGGACCGGCGACCTCATTGCCGGCCTTTTCCTGTCGAACGTCTTGACAGGGTTTGACGACGAAGAAGCCCTGAAACGCGCCTCTGCCTCGGTTTTCGAACTGGTCGCCAGAAGCGTGAAAAAGGGTGCCGACGAACTGCTCTTTGCCGAAGAGCAGCAATCGGTGGTGCGCGCGATGGCGCTGGTCACGTCCCGCCGTGTCGTTGAAACCAGAGCCCGTGCCTGACGGCGCAAGCGCCTGGGTCGCAGGCGTTGACGGGTGCAAATCCGGCTGGGTTGCCGTGTTG
>JBCDEN010000852.1:0-1591 GCA_039179715.1 Pseudomonadota bacterium | reverse complement strand
CCAGCACCTCGACTGTACCATCAAGGCGGCGCACTTCCGTCCGGCCGAGTTCTCCGTCTTCTCCGCCGCTCATGCCCTTGGGCCTGATCCCTCTGTGGGAAGACAGAATGGCGCAGTCCATTTTTTCCAGGAAGCGTAGGGTCCGCCGCGTACCGTCACCGGCAGACCAGGTTCCCTTGCCGCCCGAGCCTTTTCGGATGTGGAAGTCCTCAAGCAGGACCGGGAAGCGGAATTCGAGCACTTCCGGGTCGGTGAGCCGTGAATTGGTCATGTGGGTGTGGACGCCATCGGTCCCTTTGAAACCGGGCCCGGCCGGCGAGCCGGAGCAGATCGTTTCGTAATATTGGTATGTGTCGTTGCCGAATGTAAGGTTGTTCATCGTTCCCTGTGCGTTCGCCATGGCGCTGAGCGCAGCGAAAACGGCATTCGTGACGTGCTGCGAGGTTTCGACGTTGCCCGCGACAACGGCGGCAGGGTAGGACGGTCGCAGCATGCAATCGTCCGGAATGATGATGTTGATCGGCTTGAGGCAGCCGGCGTTCATGGGAATGTCGCCTTCGACCATCACGCGGAAGCAGTAAAGGATTGCGGCGCGTGTTACCGGTTCCGGTGCATTGAAGTTGTTCAGCTTCATGCCCGATGTCCCGGTAAAGTCGACCGTCGCCTCGCGCTTTTCCTTGTCGACGGAGATCCTTACCTTGATGACGGATCCCTGGTCGGTTGGATATTCGTATTCGGATTCCTTCAGCGCTTCGATGACACGGCGGACGCTCTCCTCGGCATTGTCCTGGACATGGCCCATATAGGCCTGGACAACGTCGAGACCGAAGTGCGCAACCATCTTGCGCAGCTCCTGAATACCCTTTTCGTTTGCAGCGATCTGAGCGGACAGGTCGGCAACATTCTGATGCGGGTTCCGCGCCGGATAGGCGTGGTTGGTCAGGAGTTCGACCAGTTCCTGCTCGCAAAAACGACCCTCGTCGACGATCTTGAAATTGTCGAACAGGACACCTTCTTCATCCACATTGGTGGCCCGCGGGGTCATGGAACCAGGCGCCGAACCGCCGACATCCGCATGGTGACCGCGCGAGGCGGACCAGAACAGGATCTCTTTGCCGTCATCGTCAAAGACCGGAGACACCACCGTGATGTCGGGCAGGTGCGTGCCGCCGTTATAGGGAGCGTTCAGCGCAAAAACATCGCCGGGTTTGATCTTGCCCGTGTTCAGCTTGATGATCGTCTCCACCGACCGGTCCATGGAGCCGAGATGCACCGGCATGTGCGGGGCGTTTGCAACCAGGGCGCCATCTGCGTTGAAGACGGCGCAGGAGAAATCCAGCCGTTCCTTTATG
Source organism: Pseudomonadota bacterium (assembly GCA_039179715.1). Classification (GTDB taxonomy): domain Bacteria; phylum Pseudomonadota; class Alphaproteobacteria; order Rhizobiales; family Stappiaceae; genus Roseibium. Next base: position 239 of record JBCDEN010000852.1, on the reverse strand, counting down.
TTGACGGAATAGGCGGTGTTTTGCAGCGTGACGCCCATCTGCTCGGCAATGGACATGAACAGGTTGTTGAACACTTCCAGCATCACCGGATCGGCATGAGTCCCGACAGCGCTTGCCCTTTTGAGCGGAACCACCCGCTTCAGGATGACATGATCCTTGGAATTGACTTCCGCCTGCCAGCCGTCCTCGACCGCGATCGTGGCGTGCGGTTCTATGATCACGGCCGGACCTGCAACCGT
>JBCDEN010000649.1:0-2833 GCA_039179715.1 Pseudomonadota bacterium | reverse complement strand
TGCAAATCCCCTGCCCGCCTCACCGGCCCGCGCGGCTTCAATCGTCGCGTTGAGCGCAAGCAGGTTGGTCTGTTCGGCTATCCCCTGAATGAGATCGACGACCTCGCCGATGCGGGCCGAGCCCGACGACAGCAATTCCATCTTTTCCGTGCTGGCCTTTGTGCGGCTGGTCGCATCGGAAATGACTTTGGTGGTTTCTTCCACCCGGCGTCCGATCTCGGAAATCGAAGACGACAACTCCTCGGTCGCGGCAGCAACGGTCTGGACATTGCCCGATGCGCGCGTCGTTGCGGTTGCCGCGTCAGCAACCTCGCCCGCTGCCTTCCCGGCGGTTTCCATCAGTTCCGAAGCATTGGTCTGCATGTCGGCCATCGAGGTTTCAACGCCCGAAAGAAGCTCGGATGACTGCTCCCTGAAATGTGCGATGAGGGTTTCAATCCGGTGCTGGCGTTCGCTGCGCTGCCGCTCTTCCTGCTCACGCGAGCGCGCCAGGCGCGCCTGTTCTGCGACACCATCACGGAAGCCCGCAATCGCGGAGGCAATCTCGCCGATCTCATCTTTCCGGGTCGCTTCGGCAAACGCGACATCGACATCCCCGCCGGCAAGCCTGACCGCGCTTTGAACCAGTCTGCTGACAGGCACCGTGATCGCGCGGGCAGCAAACAGGCCCACACACATCATGATGACCAGAATAACCGCGCAGATAACAGCGATCTGAAGACCCAGTTGCCTGACCGGCACGTGAACTTCCGATGCCGCTTCAGCCGCAACAACCGCCATCCTGGTGCCATGAAACTCAAGCGGCGCGGAAGCGGCGATGAAATCCTGGCCACGAAAGCCGTCAAGATGCCCATGGCCGACGTTTCCGGAAAGGGCTGAAGTCACGATATCGCCGTCCAGCCGCGCCTTCAGGATGTCATTGTCGTCGGGCGTTTTTTCCGAATCGTTCCGGAACAATCTGTCCGCACCGACGAGGACCGCCTCACCCGTTTCTCCGAAGCCCGACGGGTCCGACATGACGGCGTTGATGTTGTCGATCGGCATCTGGAAGACCAGGACACCGAGCATTTCACCGCCGCGCGTGACGGGCATCGATATGAAACTCGCAGGGGCGCCTGCGCTTGGCGCGTAGGGTTTGAAGTCAAAAAAGTGGAGGCTCTGGCTGTCGCCGTTCATTGCCGCGCGAAATGCGTTGCCAAGGTCCGTCTCCCGGTAGTCTCCGGTCATGACGTTGGTCGCGAAATCCAGTTCCTTGAAAACCGTGTAGATCAGCGACCCATCGCCGGAGAAAAGAAAGATATCGTAATAGCCGCGGGTCTTGAGCACCTTGCGGAACCAGGCGTGATAGCGTTCGTGAGCCACGTCATAGGGCGTGTTCCCGGCACTCAGCAGGGCATCCTTTTCGCCGAGCGGATGCGGATTGTCATGAATGTACGCCTTCTGGAGAACCTTTGCCGGATTGCCGTCAATCGTCTTCCAGGCAGTTTCGAAGTCGGCTAGGGCTTCGCCAACGAACGGATTGGCTGCGGTCACGGTGAGATCCATGCCAATGCCTTCAAGGTAATTCTTGAGACCGGCGGCGCGGGCGCTGGCCAGTGCGGTCAGCCGCTCATCCGCCTGTTTTTCGATGTTCGAAACGCTGAACCAATAGGCCAGAGCACCGACAAAGACGGCCGCAAAGACCGAGCAACCGGAGATAATCGCGGGTAAGCGGAAGCTCAACTTTGAGAGAGTGTGGCTCATTTTACGATTCCACGTATTTATTCGTATTATTATTTTTCTTTTCTTTTAATTTACAAAACATTAATTCAAAATACTTGCGTATTTTACTTAAATACATTTAGTGATACATTTTGCGCAACCGCTGGCGAGCCCATTTGATCTGCGCGAACGCAGGACAGACCGTCCGGGCATCGACGCAGACCACGCCTGCGGCGCTCACTCAAACTGCGGGCTGACCATTTCCGGCAGCAGCAATGAGCCAAGCTCTGACACGCTCTGCATTGTCGCTCAGCGGGCGCGCCTTCGACCAGACAAGGTAAAATCCCATGCCGGTGTGCCAGCTCCATTCCTGCCGGGCGCCGAGGAGGTTGTTCGCGACCAGGTCCGCAGCCAGATGGTTCCAGCCAAAGGCAAAGCCCTCACCCGAAATGGCGGCATTCAGAACAAGGGCATAGTCGTTCAGCCGAAGACCCGACGGCGGTATAGACACCTTGCAGTCCTGGGCCTCGAACCACTCCTTCCATCCGGGCCGCTCGCGCACCGGTTCTTCCAGATGGATCAGTGTCGCGGTCAGGATGTCTTCCTTGCAGCTGAGACCGGCCCGTTGCATCAGTCCGGGACTGGCTATCGGGTAGATGACCTCCGGCGCGATCAGAAAGGCATGACACCCCGGCCAGTGCCCGTCTCCGCGCCGGACAGCCAGGGAAATCCCCTCCTCGTCAATATCCGGCTCCCGGTCGCTCGATTGCAGACGCAGGTCGATTTCGGGATAGCGGTCGCGCAGGGTCCTGAGGCGCGGCATCATCCAGTAGGTGTTAAACGCGGTCGATGCGCATAGCGTGACAATCGCGTTTCTTGCTTCCGACTGGACGGAGCGGGTCGCCTCGAGAATCTGGTGCAGCCCTTTCGACACTTCGGCGTAATAGCCTGCACCTGCCGGTGTCAACTCGACCTTCTTGTGCGATCTCAGGAACAGCGGCGTTCCGAGAGCCTGTTCAAGTTGTTTGATCGCGGCGCTGACGGCCGGTTGCTGGACATTGAGCTCCGATGCCGCCTGGGTAAAGGATCCATGCCGTGCCGCCGCCTCAAAAATAAGGATGTAGCGCGGAGA
>JBCDEN010000723.1:0-2391 GCA_039179715.1 Pseudomonadota bacterium | reverse complement strand
TCGCGCACCTTCCGGCCGTGGACCGAAATACCGTAGGCGCTCGCCATGTCCAGGAACATGCGCGCCAGCCAGTCGTCAGCGAGCGAGCACAGCACGTCGGGACGCCCGCCGAGCTTCGCACAGCAAAATGCGGCCGTAACGGCGTTGCCGCCAAAGCTGATGGCGTAGTCCCTGGCGATCGCCTTCTCGTCGCCGGTCGGAAGATTGTCGGTCAAAAAGGTAACGTCGATATAGGCTTGGCCGATAAACAGTGCCTGCATGAACACCTCCCGTTTTTCCGTGGAACGTCTCGTAGCGGCACTTAATCATGTGCCCGCTTCGTTCAGCCTTGATCTGGATGAAACATCAACACATTCAGTCCTTGTTTACCCAGATCGGCCATGGTCAGGAAGAGTTTATTGGTCCACAGGTACACAATTGTCCTTCCGGTATCTAGGTTTCGCGAAAACGGTCATGATCGCCCTTGTTCTGGCGACCACGCCGCTATTTGCGATCAACATTATCTTGAACCAGTTTGCCGAACGCCGGGCATTGACCGAAATGGAAGCCATGGGCGAGGTGTCGATCCATCGCGCCGAAGAAGCCATCAGCACCACGGTGAGCCTGCTGCAAAGGCTTGACCGGGACGGAGTGCAGACCTGCAGCGCCGAAGACCGGGTTATCTTCGAAAAACTGATCATTGAAAACGGAATGATAGACGCCCTGGGACTTGTGGATGCCACGGGTCAGCGCATGTGCATCGTTCCCGATCGTGAACTCGCCGGAAAGATCATTCTGCCTCCCGTGCGCACCGATGGGCCGCTTGTCGGTATCGGCATGCTGGATCGCGACTATCTCGGCGCAAAGGCGGCGGTCATCAGCTGGGATCTGAAGGATCAGACGAGACTGTTCGCCGAGGTGACACCGGCGGTGATCGCGATGGACCCGGGACCGGAATACCTGCGTTCCTACAGAAGAGCCGCGTTGCGCCTGGGCGACAACCTGCTCTGGTACAATGTCGGCGGTTTCAACTCCGAGGAGGCAAATGCGGGAAGCATTCTTTCGGTTGATGTCATGTCGGAGCTTTATCCGCTTGTCGCGACGATCACCGCGCCCGTGAGCGCTGCTGCGCATGTTGTCAAGGATCTGAAAGTCGTGGCGGCCGCCGCCTGCGCCGGCATTGCCGTTCTGTTCGTGGCAATCGGTGTCTGGCTGTCCTGGCGTCCCGAAAGCGAGGCCAACGACGAATTTGTGGCCGCAATCCGCAATGGCGAATTCATTCCCTACTATCAGCCGGTCATGGATATCGAGACCTTGCGCTTGCGCGGGTGTGAAGTCCTGATGCGCTGGCGCCGGCCGAACGGCATGATCGTGTCTCCGGGACAGTTCATGGCCTATGCGGAAAACAACGGCCACATCTTCGATATGACGCGGCACATCATGCGTCTGTCTTCAGAGGAAGTCGGAGATCTTTACGGAGAGAATCCGGACTTCAAGCTCTCCATCAATCTTTTCGCAGGGCACTTTCTCGATCGTGAGGTGGTTGCGGACATCAAGTCGATATTCGAAAATTCCAAAATCTCGTTCCAGCAGATCGTTGTCGAGGTCACCGAACGCCATCCCCTTGAGGATATGGAGCTTGCGCGCAAGATCATGGCCGAGCTTCAGGCGCTTGGTGTCCGTGTGGCCCTTGACGACGTCGGTACCGGTCATGGCGGCATGGCTTATCTGCAGAAACTCGGTGTCGATATCATCAAGATCGACAAGATGTTCATCGATACGATCAGTTCCGACGACAACTCCACGACAATCGTGGATTCCATGGTGGAACTCGCCGACAACCTTGGAATGGGTATCATTGCCGAGGGTGTCGAACAGGAAGAGCAGATCGAGCGCCTGCTTGAACTGGGCGTGACAGCCGCGCAGGGTTACTTCTTTGCAGCGCCGATGCCGGCAGATGAGTTCATTGCCTTCTCCGAACGCATGGAACAGGAAGCGCTTGAAAGGTCACGTCTGGCGGCCGAGGCTGAAGCTGCCGAAGAGGCTGCAAACGAAGCGGCCTGATCAAAATCGGGCGGCGGATGCCCGGTCTACCCCCTGAAAGCACAAGTGAGTGACGCACAAAACGGTGAGGTCTCGACAAAACACTTGTCTGTACCGGCCAGACGGTTTATGTAAGCAGCAACTTTACTGACCAGACGGTTTAATAATGACGGCACGTGCTTCAAGACAATCCCCGGATTCAAAGTCGGATATCCTGACATCCGCGATCGAGGTCATTCGGCGCTCCGGCGCGCAGAATTTCACCATTGATGCGGTCGCGGAGGAAAGCGGATTCTCCAAGGGCGGCGTTCTTTATAACTTTCCGACCAAGGATGCCCTCATCACCGGAATGGTCGAGTTTCTGGGCGG
>JBCDEN010000664.1:0-2762 GCA_039179715.1 Pseudomonadota bacterium | reverse complement strand
TTGAGCGGGTGCGTTCAGACTACGTGGAAGTGCCCGACGATGCACAGCTCATCGAGAGCGCCATCAACGGCATGCTGACCTCGCTCGACCCGCATTCCAGCTACATGTCCCCGAAGAGCTTCCGGGACATGCAGGTGCAGACACGCGGCGAGTTCGGCGGTCTCGGCATCGAGGTCACGATGGAGGAAGGCCTGGTCAAGGTCGTTTCTCCGATTGACGAGACACCCGCCGCCAAGGCCGGTGTACTCTCCGGAGACCTGATCACCTATATCGACGGCGAACAGGTTCAGGGCCTGACGCTGAACGAGGCCGTCGAAAAGATGCGTGGTCCGGTCAACACCGACATCGTGGTGACCATCCGCCGCGAGGGCCGCACCGAACCGCTCGACATCACGATCACGCGCGACATCATCCGCATCCGCTCGGTGCGCTGGCGTGAAGAAGAAGATGTCGGCTACGTCCGCGTGACGCAGTTCAACGAACAGACCTTCGACGGCCTGAAGAAGGGCATCGAGGAAACCACGGCCGCAATCGGTGAAGACAAGGTCAAGGGCTACGTCATTGATCTGCGCAACAATCCGGGTGGTCTTCTGGACCAGGCGATTGCCGTGTCCGACGCGTTCCTCGACCGTGGCGAGATTGTCTCGACCCGCGGCAGGGAAGCCGATGAGACTCAGCGCTACAACGCCCGCGCCGGCGATCTGACCGAAGGCAAGCCCGTGATCGTGCTTGTCAATGGCGGCTCGGCCTCCGCATCGGAGATCGTTGCCGGTGCCCTCCAGGATCACCGCCGTGCGACAATCCTGGGCACACGGTCTTTCGGCAAGGGTTCCGTTCAGACGATCATTCCGCTGGGCGCCAACGGTGCGATCCGCCTGACGACGGCCCGCTACTACACGCCGTCCGGAAACTCCATTCAGGCGAAAGGTATCGTTCCGGATATCCAAGCCCTGCAGGAACTGCCGGAAGAGCTCGAAGGCCGTGTTGAAACGCGCGGTGAAGCTGGCTTGCGCGGCCATCTGGAAGCGGAAGGCGAAGAGCAGTCCGGCAGCCAGGCCTACGTCCCGCCGGATCCGGAAGACGACACCCAACTGAACCTTGCGCTTGATCTGTTGCGCGGCGAACAGGTGAACAGCGCCTTCCCGCCGGTCTCCGACAGCGCGGCGGTCAAGAACTAACCGCTACTGGCAATTAGCTGCGCGCCGCTCTCCGGCGCGCAGCCCCTCCACTCTCGTTCTGCGTATCCCGAAAACAAGAAACCTCGCCGGCGCGACGCCGGAACAAAGGCTCAGAACGACATGTCGAGCGAAGATCTCACAGCTCCCCTGGGGATGGGCAAGCGGCGGCTGGTCAGGCTGCCGTTTGGTCTTATCGGCGTAGGCCTCTTGAGCGTCTTCATCACAACGACACTCATCTGGGTCGCGGTCGTCGATGACCCGCTCGGCGGTGAGCCGGTCGCGGTTATTCCGCTTGAGGCTACGGTGGAAGGCGTGACCTCCCAGGACATCGAGGTCGTTGAAATCCGGCCCGGCCTGAACGAGGACCTCGGCCCGAACCTGAGACCCGACGCGGGTCAGGACCTGCTCGGACCGCGATACAACATGGTGCAGCGCCCGGACGGCAAGGGACCGGAAGCGCCGGTCGAAAGTCTGTCGGCCAACCCGGACACGCGCGTAAGCGAGCGATCTGAATACGGATTTCTTCCCAAGGTCAGCGACGCCGGTGTCCGTCCACTGGATGCCTATTCCCGCCCGGTTGTCCGCGAATTCACGTCCATCCCGAAGATCGCCGTGATCCTGGGCGGCATGGGCCTCAGCGAAACGGGAACGCAGAACGCAATCGACCGCTTGCCGGCGGACGTGACGCTCGCGCTTGCGCCTTATGGTGATGATCTCGATCAGTGGATGCAGCAGGCGCGCACCAAGGGCCACGAACTGCTTCTGCAACTGCCGCTGGAGCCCTTCGATTTCCCGGACAACGACCCGGGCCCGCACACGCTCCTGGTAAGCCTGCAGCCTGCGGAAATGCTGGACCGGCTTGCGTTTCTGCTGACGCGGGCAACCAATTACGTTGGCACGATACCCGACATGGGAGCCCGCTTCACATCGACCAAGCCCTCCATTCAATATCTCCTGGAAAAGCTGAAGTCGCGGGGTCTGATGTTTGTCGACAACGGCACGTCGTCCCGCAGTCTTTCGGCGGAAACGGCCGGCGAATTGCGAGTCCCCTTTTCCGGCGTTGACGTGGTTCTGGACGAGGTGCCGCGCGAAGACAATATCGATGCGAAACTGCTCCAGCTGGAGAGCATTGCAAGATCCCGGGGTGTCGCCGTTGCCGCCGGATCGGCGTTGCCTGTGACGGTGCGCCAGCTTGAAAGATGGGTGCGGGACCTGGAACAGCGGGGCCTTCAGCTTGTGCCGGTAAGTGCGACGATCGACGACTAGGGTCAGGACTCATTAACTTAGATGGATTGGTAGAGATGAATTTGTTCGGATACGAGGCGCAAATCTGCGGGAAACCGTCCGGTTTCCAAAGATTTGCAACAACGTTGCCGGGCAAATTCACCCTATCCCTCCGGGACGCAAAAACGGCTTCGATCCGCTGCGTCAAACCGCTCAACCGGGCGCGAAGCCCGCTTGTCGCGCTTTTCCTTGCAGCTCATCGCCGTTTGCTGCGCCAATCCATCCAATTAATGGGTCCTGACCCTAGGGTCAAACTCCGACACGACTGAATTTCTGAGAGGTGGTGTAGTGAAAAAGCGT
>JBCDEN010000369.1:0-4885 GCA_039179715.1 Pseudomonadota bacterium | reverse complement strand
CCGGGTCCTGTGCATTGTCGCGAAGCCAGATGGCATGATAGCGGGCGGAACGGTCTCCGGCATGAAGGGTAAGGACAGCGCCGTCCTGGCTGAGCGTCGTATGCATGGCGTCTCCCTCACAGCCGACAATACGAATGGGCACCTCCCATCTGAGCCAAAAAGCTCTATAATTTCAAATCGTAAAAAACCTAACTGAGTAGCGGTTTTTCTTATGGATGATTCCCTCTACAAACTTCCTCCGCTGGAATGGGTCCGCGCTTTCGAGGCAGCCGCCCGCCTGGGCAGCTTCACCGCTGCGGCGGCAGAGATAGGACTGACACAGCCGGCCATCAGCCAGCGAATCGGCCAGCTGGAGACGCATCTTGGCACGCAATTGTTCCTTCGCCAGGCGCGCACGATTTCGCTGACGGTTGATGGGGAAACCTGGTTGCCGCATGTGCAGGCGGCTTTGCGCACCTTGAGCGAGAGCGCCGAGATGCTGTTTGAGAGCCGGCGGCTCCGCCTGACGATCTCGGCAAGCCAGTCGGTGATTTCAATGTGGCTGGCGCCGCGGCTGGCCCGCGCCTGTGCGGCAACCGGTGCCCAGATTTCCGTGCAGTCTTACAGTCTCGGCGGGCAGACCGCGACGACGGACACGACGATCCAGATCAGGTACGGCTCCGGAGGCTGGCCGCATCATTTCCAGCTGCCGCTTTACAAGGAAGCGCTTGCTCCCGTGTGTGCTCCGGAGCTGCAGACCGAAGACTGGACCGCGCTTCCGCGTATCGCCTGCACCGGACCGCGCCCCGACTGGGGTCACTTCTCAAAGCGGTTCGCCGTCCCTTCCACCCCGGTGCCGCAGATCAGGGTCGACACGTTGCATGGGGCCATCGCCGCGGCAAGGGCGGGACAGGGCGTTGCGCTCGCATCGCTGGCGCTGTGTTCCGAGGACTTCCGAAGCGGTGCGCTGGTCCAGCTCGGTAAAGACGTCTACGAGCACAATGAGACATACTGGCTCCTGGCCTCGCGGACCGCGATCGGCGGTCGGCAATGGGACGCGCTTTCCAGTGAGCTGGTGTCGTTTTAAGCACCAGGGTGGCAGGGGCGGTAAACAAGTCCCATAAGCTAGAACACGAGGTTCATGACCGCGAGTGACACGACGAGAAACAGTATGGTCATGATCCCGCCGCTCTTAATGAAATCCGTTACCTTGTAACCGGCCGGCCCCATGATAAGCGCGTTCACCTGGTGGTTCGGAATCAGGAAGGAATTTGACGTGGAAATCGCCACCGTGAGCGCGAAGATGGCCGGATCGCCGCCGGCGGCCACGGCAATCGAGACCGCGAGGGGCACCAGCAGAACGGTCGCGCCCACATTGGACATGATCAGCGTGAACACCGTGGCCAGAACGGCGAGGCCCGCCTGCAGCAGCCAAACCGGCCAGCCGTGAAGCAGCATCAGGATCTGCTGCGCAATCCACTCGGCGGTGCCGGACGTCTGCACTGCCTGTCCCAGGGGTATGAGGCTGGCCAAAAGAAAGACCGTGCTCCAGCTCACGGCCTCGTAGGCATCATCGATATCGAGAACCCCGGTGAGGATCATTCCGGCGGCCCCCGTCAGGAGGCACAAGGACAGACGCAGATCCGTGAACAGGATCAGGCCCAGGGCGATAGCAAAGAAGAACAGGGCCCAGACGACTTTTTTCGGACGAAGTTCCTCATGGGGAAAATCGGTCGTGACGACAACGAAGTCACGGTCCTGTGTCAGTCGGGTCAGCGCTTCCCAGGTGGTGAGAATGACCAGCGTGTCTCCGGCGCGAAAGGGAACCTCGGCGATCTGGGTCGGCTCATGGTCTTCCGTCGACACCAGGCTCAGCGTTTCCTCGCCGCGATGGATCGCAAGCATGCTCACGCCGTAGGTCTTGCGGAAGACGACATCGTGGGCGCACTTGCCTATGATCGATGCGCCGGGTGAAACAACGACTTCGGCCACACCGGACCTGGTTGGGGCATAGTCCTCGGCAAAGACATCCAGTTTGTCGTGCAGGATGAAATTTGCATCCTCGACCATGTGCCGGACTTCCTTTGCGCGGCCGAGCACGGCCAATCTGCAAGGCGTCGTGATCTTGGTTGTGATGACCGGTGCAAACCAGGTCTTCCCCTGGTAGGCACTTCCGATGATGTAGACATGGTAGCGCTCAATGACTTCATCGAAGGTTTGTCCCTCAACGGGATGTCCCGCGGGAATCGTGATCTCGAAGATGTCGGTCTTCAGACCATAGATCTTTTTGAGATACTCCTTCATCGGCTGCGCGCTGGTCGCATCGCCGGCTTCCTGCTCACCCGGCAGGATCCACCGGCCGAAGATCATGAAATACAAGATGCCCGAGGCAACGAGGGCGACGCCGACCGGTGTCACGGAAAACAGGCTGAAGGTTCCCATTTGGGCTGATTCCGGGAGCGACCGGTTGGCCGTCAGGATCAGATCGTTCAGCAGGATCAAAGGCGAGGATCCCACCATTGTCAGCGTTCCTCCCAGGATCGCGCAAAAACCCATGGGCATGAGCAGGCGGCTGAGAGGCAGTTCCGTGCGAACCGAAATACGGCTGACCACAGGCAGGAACAGCGCGGCGGCACCGACATTTTGCATGAACGAGGAGATGACGCCGACCGTGCCTGAAACAATGGGAACGACGCGCGCTTCGGAACTGCCGCCGTGTTTCAGGATCAGCGCCGCGACCTTGCTCATCAGACCCGTCTTGTCGAGACCGGCACCAATGATCATGACCGCAATGATCGAGACGACGGCGTTGGATGCAAGCCCGTTGAACAGCTTGCTGACATCCGCGAGGGAATGCAAACCCGGCATCTGGCTGAGCAGGCCGAGCACCACCATGACGAGAATGGCCGCAAAGTCGATGCGAACAACCTCGGAAACAAACAGAACAACCGTGAATACGAGCAGCCCTAGAACCACCACCATCGGGTAGGTTAGAGTGATTGCCTCCACCGTGTGCGCCCCCCGGCATTTTGTTTTTGTCAGGCCGAATCAAGCAGGCCCTTTTTTGCCTCAATCCCCGGACAGGCGTGTTCGCGGCGAAACGCGTTCCCGCCGGCTGGCCCTTTTCGCTCCAAAGCTTCCGTTGAGCCTGATAACCATCGACGACAGCTGCGATTCTTGTATTCGAACGCAAGTCCTTGCCCGGCAGGCTAGCAAACTGGCAGACCGTAATCCATCCCACACAGATAGCGTGTGGCACTTTGCGGGTGCATTCGCTGCAACGCTTGCGGCGCGGCGCAAGGACCGAACGCGGCGACGTCTGCCTCAGCCCGCGCACGCACCGTTGCTATGAAGAGGCCGCCAGGATCTTCGGCACCTTGTTCGGCCTGAGGCGATGGGCGTCCGGCATGCCCTTGCCCAGGAGCGGGCGCAGATAGAGACGGAATTCATCCGTAACGTCATGACCGGCCGCGGTGATGAATTCATCGGGCATCGTTCGCGTTTTTCCCGCAACAAGTTCAAGCGGAACCAGTTCGTAGTCGACCGAGTAGTGGCCGGTCCGCTTGATCGTCACCGATCCGTCGCGATCGCCGAACATACCGTATTGAACCGCCTTCTCGCCGACCTCGCGGGCTTCGTTCTGGTCGACATCGGAAACGCAGCCGACAAAGCTGCGCTGGATATAGCCGAGCGTATCGCCCCGGACTCGCGATACTTTCAGTTCCTGCTTGACCTTCTGCGTCAACAGGTCGGCCAGGGCACCGGTTCCGGACAATTGCACATTGCCATGCGCGTCGCGTTCGATCTCGCCGGCAAGTTTGGCAATGATCGGTGTGCCTGAACCGTCATGGATGCCTTCGCTGACAGCAACGACGCAGCGCCCAAGCCTGTCATACACCTGCTTCACGTCCTTCAGGAACTTGTCGATATCGAAGGTTCGCTCGGGCATGTAGATGAGATGGGGACCGTCATCGGCGAATTTCTTGCCCAGTGCCGAGGCGGCGGTGAGAAAGCCCGCATGGCGCCCCATGACGACACCGATATAGATGCTGGGCAGTGCCGTATTGTCGAGATTGATGCCCATGAACGCCTGTGCCACGTAGCGCGCAGCCGAGGGAAAACCGGGCGTGTGATCGTTCTCGACGAGGTCATTGTCGATGGTTTTCGGAATGTGGATGCAGCGCAGCTGGTAGTCGGCCTTGCGCGCTTCCTCGTTAACGATACGAACCGTGTCCGAGGAATCGTTGCCGCCGGTATAAAAGAAATAACCGATCTGATGCGCGCGCAGGACCTTGAACAGTTCCTGGCAATACCTCAGATCCGGCTTGTCGCGCGTCGAACCGAGCGCCGAAGACGGTGTGTTGGCCACCATCTCCAGGTTGTGGGTGGTCTCCTGTGTCAGGTCGTAGAAATCCTCATCCACGATGCCGCGCACGCCGTGCACGGCGCCATAGATCAGCTCAACACCTCGAAACTTTCGTGATTCCAGGACCGCGCCAACCATGGACTGATTGATTACAGCCGTCGGACCGCCTCCCTGGGCGACCAGTACCTTGCCATGAAACACAGAGATCTCCTCTAAAATCTGTCTTGAGAAACTGGCACCAATACCGGTCAAAGGACAAGCGCCTAATTTGTGCTCCGGAACGACCGGACAGGTTTCGCCGGGTGTCGCGGCACCCTGCACCCTTGCCCATGAAACATGTGACCGCACCAAATGCGGCCGTCTTGCCATTGCGGGGTCTGGAAATTTAGGCGCATATGCGCTTGGAAAACTAAACTCGACACGCACTCACCGGGGCACGATGGACCACACGACCGAGTCGAATTTACGCGGCATCATCTTGATGGTCCTGTCCATGGGCGCGTTCGCGATGGCCGATACCCTGATCAAACTGGTGTCGGG
>JBCDEN010000319.1:0-5545 GCA_039179715.1 Pseudomonadota bacterium | reverse complement strand
TTTTTCGCCTGGGCAGGCGAAACCAGCAGCGCGCCGGCTATCAGTGGAAGGACGACGAGGCGTCCGAGTGAAGACAGACCAAACACTTCAACAAACCTCCACGCTGCGCCAACGGCAACGATCCGCACCCCATGCAATTATATTCCGTATGGTCAATACTAGCATGAAAATCGTTCAGAGAACCGCATCAATCATTCTAAATTATGGTAACTCAGTGGTTAACGCCGTGCACCTGTGCGAATTAAATCACAGAATCGGCTCCCCGCGCAGGACATGTCTTGACGTTCCGCCGCGCTGCCATTATAGCGGGGCAACTTTTTCCGAGAAATGCCGGAGACGATGTCGCCGGACCTAAGGTCCGCGCCGGTTCCGGTTGGACTTGCTGGGTTCCATGTAACGGCCCAGCCACGAAAACAAAAGGTGATATCATGGCACGCCGTTGCGAACTCTCCGGCAAAGATGTGATGACGGGCAACAACGTCTCGCACGCAAACAACAAATCCCGCCGCCGGTTCCTGCCGAACCTGTGCAACGTGTCTCTTCTGAGCGACACGCTTGGCGAGACCTTCAAGCTCCGCGTCAGCGCCCATGCCCTGCGCTCGGTCGAGCACCGCGGTGGCCTCGATGCATACCTTCTGAAAGCCTCCGACAGCCAGCTGTCCGATGCGGCCCGCAAGATCAAGGTCAGCATCAAGCGCAAGCAGGCCGAAGCGGCGGCTGCCTGATCCAACCCTTTCGGGGCAAATGAAATGACGGATACCCGGAGCTTCTCCGCGGGACATCACGCCATCGCGATCCTCGCGATGGCGCTTGTCGTTGCGGCCTCCAATTACCTGGTTCAGTTTCCGGTCGAGCATATTGTCGGCGGCATCAATCTGGCCGACACGCTGACCTGGGGCGCCTTCACCTATCCGATCGCGTTCCTGGTGACCGATCTGACCAACCGCCGCTTCGGCCCCTCGGCCGCGCGCAGGGTCGTCATTTCCGGTTTTCTGCTTGCCATTGTCGTCCCGATGATTTTCTGGGCGTTCAACGAGGCCTTCACAACACCGCGTATCCTGATCGCATCGGGCACCGCTTTTCTGGTCGCCCAGCTGCTGGACGTGACCATTTTCGACAAGCTGCGCCGGATGGCGTGGTGGAAAGCGCCGGTGACCTCTTCGCTGATCGGATCGATGATCGACACGATCCTGTTCTTCGGCATCGCCTTCGCGGCCAGCTTTGCTTTCATCGATGCTTTTTTCGGCATGGAAGACGGTTCCCTCGCCTTCCCGGTGCCGTTCCTGGGCATTGGCGGCGAAATGGAAACCCTGCTCTGGGTCTCGCTCGCAGCCGGCGATTTTCTGGTGAAGATGCTCGTGGCTGTGGCCCTGCTGGCGCCCTACCGGATCATTTTGAACGTGTTTCAGCCCGCTCCCAACGGAACTGCGGCCTAAATCAACACTGAAAGCCGAAAATCCGCGAGGCTGCTTTAAACGTTTTCCTGCAAAGCGATTCTTCAAAGGGCACTAGAAGAAAGTTGCATTCGTCGATCAACGGCCTTTTCACCTCAGATTGCAATCGATTGCCAAATCTAATAAAAAGTGGAAGTGACTTGGATATTCGGGATGGCGCATCTTGTCCGTCGAACCGCGCGTGATCTTTGTAAGCACCTTGGACAATTTGGTTATCAGAAAATGCTGACTTTTCAGCCCAGACTTTCCTTTCAATTTCTCCCCGTTTTACTTGGTTTTCTTGCGGTTATCACAAACTTGGTCACGCTTCCTGCCGAAGCGGAGGACAAGCTTGAAACAGCAATCGAACTCTGGCTTCAGGATGATGATGAAAGGGCGATCCCGATGCTGGCCGACCTTGCTGCCAGCGGGAATCATGATGCTGCCCTGATACTCGGACAACTTGAAAAGCGGTCCGTCGCGCTTTCTCCCTACCTGGCCAAGCTGCCTTTGAACGAAAGAATAGCCCTCCTAAAAGCTCCCGGTGGCGGTTCAGGCGTCTCCTGGTTGGAGGTGGTCGCAGACAGCAGTGAACTGGCAGCTGCCTTGCTGATGAGCCACGATCCCTACACCGTCGCAGAGGGGATCACTGAGCTCTTGGAACAGGGAGAAGAGGGGCCTGCGACTGAGCGGTATTGGAACAACCGCTTTTCTGGATTTCCGGAACTTGCCGCGGAAAGGCACTTTGTCGGCGGACTCCCCAAGAGTATTCGCCACCATGCTTGGTTCGCAGCCCTCGATGAGAGTTTTTCTGCATCATTGAGCACGTCGCAGCGAAAACTCTTGATTGCGGATTATACCGGCGCGCTCAAAAAGCAGGATCTGCAGGCACTGATCACATTACGTAGCTACTACCACCGACTGGTGCCGGAAGCACAGCTGTTTTTGAAAACCTTTTTCGAGATCGCGGATACAGTCAGGATATTCGCTCACGAACCGCAATACTGGAAGGAAGTCGATGCGACACCAAAAGCCGGATACGCACATGGTGTGCTGCAACAGTCAGAAAACCTGCAGAGACTGAGCGGCATTTGCCAACAGCATTGCACCGGCGAAATAGAGCAATGTGTCAGATCCTTGTATTACGGCATCAAGGGTTTTGAAGGTTTCAGCAGGCTTCAAACGCCCGTCGAGCGCCTTGTTCCGTCAAAAGTTTATTTTGAAAGCAAGCGGCACACCGCTGATATTCTGCGCGCCAGCTATCCGCGCTTCAGCGGTATTTTCAAAAGCAAGTTCAAGTTTGCAAAACACCGATTTGAAAAGGAACTCTTCGGCGTGTGCATTGTGGACGAAATCCTTGCGTCTTCCTCAACACTGAAAATTGCAGATGAGTAGGGCTCAGCTTTGCGTTCCCACAGAGCTACACCTCAGTCCTCCAGCCGAAACCGCAGGAATACCGTCCGCTGCAGCATGGAGCGGTTGTCGTCCGACAGGAGCGTAAGGATCGTTTCTCCGGCCGCGTTCTGATGAACGGCCAGCGCTTCCATGTTGTCGATCTGATGTTCGAAACCGGCCTCCAGGATCACCTCGCCCGCCAATTTGACCCCCGGTTCAATCGACCCGGCTTCGAACCGGCGCAATCTCAGCCCAAGCAGGTCCCGCAGATTGAACCGGCGCTCCATGAGCAGGAAGTCACCGCCCGGAAGAAACACGGCATCGGTAGCGTTAAACCGGTCCTGGCGCTCGATGAAAAACCGGTCGACGCCGTCAGGTCCGATGATGAACCCTGACAGGGCATGCGCATCGCTTCTGCTGGATTCGGCAACCGCGATCAGCTTGCCTGCAAGCGGGCTGCCTTCCGGACCCGCGGCCAGGGCTTCAAGACCGGCATTGCGCGGCAGGAATTTCATATAGCCCGGAAGCTCAAGCTGTCCGATCATGCGCTCCTTGCCCGTCGCAAGCGGCCAAGGATAGTGGTAGATCGCGTTTTTGTATTCAGCCGTGACGTAAAGGCCGGACGGGGCAAGAGCGAGGGCCTCGGTATCGTGACCCCAGCGGGCGCGCAGCGTTTTCCCGTCTGCGCCCAGCAGGGGCGCGAAACGCATATCCTTGATATCGAGCGGCTTGCCGTCGTCTTCCTGCTCGACGGTCGCGCGCACCCAGTGGCCGTTGTCTGTTACGGCAAGAAAGGCATTGCCGCCGTCGAGTGAAACAAGTCCGGACAGTCCGCCGACCTTCCTGTCGGACGCAAGCAGCTCAAGCCCGCCCAGAAACGTCAGCTTGCCGAAAACAGGATCATCATGGCCGATGTGAAAGGTCTCGATTGCGCGCGTGCGCACCTTGACGGGCAGGCCCTCGCTCACGACCTCCTGTGCCCGCACAGCGGGCGTATCGAGGATAAAGGCGGTCAGCATTAAAAATACAGCGCCTGCGAAACTGGAACCGAACCGCCTCAAATGCCTCTGTCCCCCTGATCCGGTCCCTAACGGCGGCCACCGCGCCGTCTGCCGCCGGCCTGCTGCACCTGCTGAACCTCGTCGTCAAAAAGGTCGGCCAGCTGATCGGTCATTGCTCCGGCCAGCTCCTCGGCGTCCACGATGGTCACGGCCCGCCGGTAATAGCGGGTCACGTCGTGACCGATGCCGATCGCAATCAGTTCCACCGGCGAGCGGGTTTCGATTTCCTCGATCACGTAGCGCAGGTGACGCTCAAGGTAGTTGCCCGGATTGACCGACAAGGTGGTGTCGTCCACCGGTGCACCGTCCGAGATCATCATCAGGATACGGCGCTGCTCGGGACGGCCAAGCAGACGCTCATGCGCCCAAAGAAGCGCCTCGCCGTCAATGTTCTCCTTGAGCAGCCCCTCGCGCATCATCAGTCCGAGATTGCGCCGCGCGCGCCGCCAGGGCGCATCCGCGGATTTGTAGATGATGTGCCGCAGGTCGTTCAACCGTCCAGGCGTCGGCGGTTTGCCTGCGCCGATCCAGCTCTCGCGCGACTGACCGCCCTTCCAGGCCTTTGTGGTGAAGCCGAGGATCTCGACCTTCACACCGCACCGCTCAAGCGTGCGTGCGAGAATGTCCGCACAAGTGGCCGCAACGGTGATCGGGCGACCGCGCATCGAGCCGGAATTATCGAGGAGGAGGGTCACGACCGTGTCGCGGAAATTGGTGTCCCGCTCCTGCTTGAACGCAAGCGGAGACATCGGGTCGGTGACGGCGCGCGTGAGCCTCGCGGTATCGAGCAGGCCTTCTTCAAGGTCGAAATCCCAGGCCCGGTTCTGCTGGGCCATGAGCTTGCGCTGCAAGCGGTTGGCAAGCCGCGCGACCGCCCCTTGCAGATGCGTCAGCTGTTTGTCGAGAAACCCGCGCAAACGGTCGAGTTCGGCCGTATCGCAAAGCTCTTCGGCAGTGACCGTCTCGTCAAACTGGTTCGTGAAGACACGGTAATCCGTCTCGGGCCGATTGGAAAAGGGCGTGTCCTGCCGGTCGCTTTCGCCGGGTTCTTCGGAATCCTGCGCCATGTCCTCTTCGGCGAAGTCGTCCATGTCCATGTCCGCGGCTTCGGTGTCGCCCGCATCCTGTTCCTCGCCGGAGAGTTCCATCTCCTGCGGCGAGGCTTCCTGTTCGCCGCTGTCGTTGTCGTCTTCGCCGGTTTCGGCTTCCTCGTTGTTGCCCTGGTCCTCGTTCTCTTCCGGGTCGGTGTCCTGATCCTGATCGCCAAGCTCGTCGACCATGTCGAGCGACTTGAGCACATCGCGGAAACGCGACGCGAACGAACTCTGATCCTCGACTTCCGACTGCAGCAGGTCGAGTTCGGTTGCAGCCTTGTCCTCGACCCAGTCGCGCCACATGTCGACAAGGTTCTTCGCACTTTCCGGCGGCTGTTCGCCGGTCAGGCGTTCGCGCACGATCAGGGAAAGGGCATCCTGCAGCGGTGCCTCATCGCGGCTTGCAATATCCGGTGCACCGGACTTCCTGAACCGGTCGTCCAGCATCACGGCAAGGTTTTCGGCAACGCCCTGCATCCGCCGTGCGCCGACGGCCTCGCATCGAGCCTGCTCAACCGCCTCGAAAATCGCCCTTGCCTCCGAGCCCTGCGGCAGGTTTTTC
>JBCDEN010000109.1:0-8712 GCA_039179715.1 Pseudomonadota bacterium | reverse complement strand
CCCGGATAGGATGCCGTTACCTGTACATGCGGCGGTGCAATCTGCGGAAACTGGGCAATCGGAACGAACCGGATCGCCAGCGCGCCGAGCAAGACGGTCAGCACCGCAAGAACCAGCGCGAAGTTTGGCCGGTCAATGAAGAATTTGGAGATCATTGGCGGAGTTCCGGCTCACGATTGCGTTTCGGTCGGTTTGACTTTTGCGCCTTCATGTATCTTTTGAAGGCCCTGGATCACCACCGGATCGCCTGCTTTCAGGCCCGACTCAATGACCCAGTCGCGGCCGACCTGGTCGCCCAGTTTCACATCCCTGCGTTCCACGGTGTCGTTTTTGCCCAGAACAAACACAAAATGGCCCTTCGCATCGAGCTGTATGGCGGTCTGTGGCACGACCACGACATCACTGGCATCGGGGTCCTGGAATGTGACCGTGACGACCTGACCGGGTATGAGCAGGGCCTCCTTGTTTTCAAATTGAGCGCGCAGTTCGACTGTGTCTGTCGCGGTTTCAACCTGATTGCTGACGTAGTCGATCTTACCGTTCGCCTTGTATGTGGCGCCGTCGGAGAGCTCCAGGCTGACGGTCAGGGCTGAAGAGTTTTCATCGATGAGACCTTCCTGCCGCTTCAAGATGAGGTCCCGTTCGCTGACGAAGAAGACGACGTAAATCGGATCGGTGCTCGTGATCGTTGCCAGCACCCCGCTATCAGGGCTTACGAGGTTGCCCGTATCGACGAGAGATCTGGAAATGCGTCCGTCGATCGGACTGGTAATGGTGGTGTAGCCAAGATTGATGTTCGCCGTTTCAAGATCCGCCTGCGCTTCGCCTATGGCTGCAACATCAAGCTGGTAGGTTGCTTCCGCGGCATCGTAGATCGCTTGCGAGACGTCTCCCTTGGCCACGAGGTCCTTCTGCCTTTCCAGATCCAGTTCTGAATTCTTTGCAGTGGCCTTGGCGCCTTCGAGCGTTGCTTTCATCTTGTCGACGCTGGCCTGATAGAGCCCCTGTTCGATCTGAAAAAGCGTGTCCCCCCGCTTCACGAGGCCGCCCTCCGTAAACTCGCGCTTTTCCAGAACGCCTTCGACACGCGCCTGAACCTCCACCTTGCCGATGGCCTGAACACGGCCGACATAAACATCCGCCATGCCCGGCTTGGTGCTGGTGGCGCGCTCGATAAGGACGGCCGGCGGTTCGCTGTCCTGGGCCATGGACGGTGTGAAGGAAAGGCAAAAGAGCGAAAAAATGCAGACTATTCGGAATACATTCATGGAGTTCAGAGCCCCCAGGCAAAATGACAGGCGTTGAGAGTTGCACTCCGAGCCTTGGCGGTCAAATCCTGAAAACACACCCCGAAAGACGATGCCTTCGCTCACGTGCCGTCAAGGAAGCCTGCGGTCGCGGTCGGGTAGGGTGTGATGGGTCCGTCACCCGGTCACCTGAATCTGAAGTTCGTCTCATTTTCCGGTGGGCGAACGAACTTCAAATTCACCGCACTGGACGCGATGCGTTGAGTGACCCACACTGAAAAAAGTGTTCCGCAATATTTGGACATACCATTGCCTCCCATCGCGTCTATCGCGCAAAACCGAGAGAACCTTTGCGATGCCTATTCCTGGTGGACCGCTCCACACCATCGTCCCTTTGGAAAACCTGCTGGCTGCCGGCCTCGCGGCTGATCCGGATGCAAAAGCGGTTGTTTCACGGCAGCAGACCTGGACATTTCGCGAGCTGGACCGGGCCAGCGACAATCTGTGCGCGCAATATCTCGATCACGGTCTGAAGACAGGCGACCGCATCGCCTCTCTCATGCCCAACCGGGGCATTCTTCTCGTTCATTATATCGCCTGTTTCAAAGCGGGTCTGATCGCTGTGCCGCTGAACTATCGCAACACGGCTGTCGAGATCGACCGCGCGCTTGAGGCAAGCGGTGCGCGTTTCATGCTCTTCCACGCCGAGCGGGAGGCAGACGTCCTGCAGGCAACGGCGTCCCGCGAAATGGACGGGTTGCTGAGTTTCGAATGGCAGGGTGACAGCCCGTATCCGGCGCTGGAAGACTGGATAGAACGCAAGGGCAGCATGGGCGCACCTTCGGACCTGCCGGCCGACACACCCGTCTTCATGCTGTTCACTTCGGGCAGCACCGGACCGGCCAAGGGCGTGACCCATAGCCGCGAGTCGATGTCTTACATGTTCGCAAGCAGTGCGGCAGGCTTTGAAATGACCAGCCGGGACCGGCTCCTGCCGGGCTCATCTCTTTCGCATATAGGCGGTATTCTGTTTTCCTTCTCGGTTCTCTCGCTGGGAGGGCAGGCGATCGTTGCCCGATCCTACGGGCCTGATGAAATCCTTCCGCTTCTGCGTGAGGAGGAACCGACGGTTCTGTGCATGCTGCCCTGCGCGCTGTTCAACCTTCTGCGGGAGGGGCACGCGACGCACGACGATTTCAAATCGCTGCGGTTGATGCGCTCGGGCAGCGACAAGGTTCCGATCGAGCTTGAGAATGAATTCATGGAGCTTACGGGTATCCCCATCGACGAAGGCTATGGATGTTCGGAAATGGGGCTGGCGACGCTCAACCCGCCATCCGCCCGGATCATTCCAGGGTCCGCGGGCCGGCCGGTGCCGGGCTTCGATATCTCCATTCGCGACGAGAACGGCAACGAAGTTCCTTCCGGACAACCCGGTGTGGTCTGGATGCGCACAAAAAGCCGGATGCTCGGTTACTGGAACGACCCTGAGGCAACGGCAAAAGTCTTTGACGGCGCCTGGTTCGACAGCGGCGACATCATGCAGGCAGATGAATACGGATACATGTATTTTCGCGGCCGCAAGAAGCAGATCATCATCCACAACAGCCTGAACATCTTTCCGCAAGAGGTTGAAGACGTGCTTTTGCTGCATCCGGACGTCGCTTATGCCGGCGTGATCGGCGTGCATGATCTCGTCCACGGCGAAAACGTCCGGGCGTATGTCGTGGCAAAAGACGGCACATCACCAAGTGAGAGCGGCCTGATCGCCTTCGCGCAGGAACAGATCGGCTACAAGGCCCCCGAAGACATCCGTTTTCTTGAGGAAATGCCGCTCAACCCGACAGGCAAGGTGGACCGTGTCACGCTCAAGAAAATGGCGGAGGAAGCGCACGACCACAGCTAAAGCGCCTGTCTCAGGAACCATCCACATCCGCTTGCTTGGTCACTTCCGGCGTTGTGATCAGCCTGGCGCTGTTTTGACCGGTGACGTAGGACCAGAGCCAGCTCCAGGCCACGGTGACGCGGCTGCGCGTTCCGATCAGGAAATAGATATGCGCGATGCCCCAGAACCACCACGCCAGCGCGCCCTTGAGCTTGAACCTCCCGAAATCGACAACCGCCGCGCTGCGCCCGACCGTGGCAAGTTTCCCCTGGTGCCTGTATCTGAATGGCTCCGGCGCAGGCGCGTTTTTCAAGCGGCTGCGGATCACACCGGCAACGTAATTGCCCATCTGCTTTGCCGCGGGCGCGATTCCGGGAACCGGTTTTCCCGCGGCCGTCTTCACGGCTGCCGTGTCGCCGATGACGAAGATTTCCGGATGGTTTTTCACCGTCAGGTCGGGTTCCACGAACACACGGCCCGCCCGGTCCGCGTCCGCTTCGAGCCATCGCGCGGCACCCGATGCCTGAACCCCGGCCGCCCAAATGATCGTGCGTGCCGGAATGCGCGTGTCTCCAAGCGAGATGCCTTTGCTGTCACATGCCGTGACGGCTTGACCCGTCATCACCTCCACGCCCAGTGCCGCCAGCGCATCGCGTGCATAGTCGGAAAGCTTGTCCGGAAACGCGTTCAGCACCTTCGGACCGGCCTCCACGAGAAGAACCCGCGATTGCCGCGAATCGATATTGCGGAATTCAGAAGGCAGGATCCGTTGCGCCAGTTCTGCGATCACGCCGACGAGTTCAACGCCGGTGGGTCCGGCCCCGATCACCGCGAAGGTCATATAGGCCCGCCGCAGCTTGTCTGACGCCGCGCGCTCGGCTGCCTCGAATGCGAAGAGCACCCGGCGGCGGATATTCGTGGCATCTTCCAGTGTTTTCAGGCCGGGCGCGTAAGGCTCCCAGTCATCGTGTCCGAAATAGGCGTGGCGCGCGCCCGTTGCCAGGACGAGCGTATCGTAGGTAATCGATTGTCCGTCTTCGAAAATGACCTCCCGTGCCGCCTTGTCGATGCCGCTGACGCGCGCCAGCAGTGTTGTCGTGTCCATCCGGTGCCTCAAGAGCCGGCGCAGCGGCCAGGCGATTTCGGAAACCGGCAGGATCGTTGTCGCCGCCTGATAGAGCAGCGGCTGGAAAAGATGGTGGTTTCGCTGGTCGATCAGCGTCACCCGCGCGCCTGCACCTGAAAGGCCGTGAACGGTCTGCAACCCCCCGAAGCCGCCGCCCACGACGACGACATGAGATGCGTTTTCCATGTTTTCAAACTCCTGTCCCGTGCCGGTCTTCGTACGCGCATCCGGGCGCACCTGGAAACAGGCGGAGGTGCCGGACGCCCCAACGGCCTCAGTAGTAATGACCGTGCCGGTAGTTCCAGCTGATGAAGTGCGAAGACATGAGCGACATGATCGTGTCGCAGTCCAGGCCCTTGCGGATAAGAGAAGGTCCCGGCCAGACATCGCGGTTCTGTCCCTGCATCGGGACAAGCCTTCCGGCATCGTCGACCATGGAGACCATGACGCCCTGTTCATAGCGGCTTGCATCGTCCGCGCCGGGCTGGATCGAAGCGACATAGTCGTTGGCCGCAACCACAAGATCGACGGACCGTTCGATGCGGTCTCCAATGCCTTCGACCAGACCCCGGTTGCCGCGGCCGGACGGGTTCGCCGAGCTTGCGAAGACAAGTTTGCCGCGGTTTTCCCACAGCTCCCTGACCACCAGTTCCGAAGGGCTTCCGAAGCGGATCACGAAACAGCTTGTCTGCCGTCCGTCCATCATCAGTTCGTCCGAACCGTCATCGGGAATGTGCTTCAGGCCGTCCTTTCGCCAGGGCAGAATACATCCGAGCAGGATGTCCCTGTCCCAATGCGCCTGATAGAAGGCCTCGATTTCCGCGTTCATCTCAGCAAGGGCGCGGAGCTGATCCATGGATCCGCACAGGACCACGCCGGGCTTGTCGCGCTTGCGGTTCTTGGCTTCGAACTTGCGTTCCAGTCCGATCGCGTCGCTGGTCATGATGATGTAGCCGACCTTTGTCGGGCTGACGATGCTGCCGCCGTCATTTTTCAAGATTTCAAGAGATTCGGGCTGAAGGGTGCCGTTCCATTGCATACGGTTCGTCATCGCTTTCGCTCCTGGATTCGGTCCAGCGGCTTGCTAAGGTAAACCTGGCGGGCGGCAGACACGGGGGGAAGCACGTGTTACGTGCGGGTTGTTCGCGTCCCGAGACGTGTCTAGCGATGTTGACCGGTCATCACAATTGCCGAAAATGCAATCGTGACCTGAAAGAAGCTAAACTGCCCTCAGTTCGCTGAGGCCGGTGAACGATGGACTTCCAGGCCGCGGCCGTCCCGATCTGCTGTTTTCCGGACGGGTGTCCTTTGAAGTGCGATCGGGCAGAAAAGGGCTGGGTCAACCGGCGCTGGACCCCGCCACCTGGACGATGCTCCTTCTGAGTTCGGCTGCGCTCCGGCTTTCTGCCTGACCGCGGCGCATCAGGATGCCGACGGGGCGGGGAATGATCATGTCCGCGACCGGTCGCCAGATCACATTTCGCACGGCTGCGTTCTCAAGCGAAGATTTCGGCACAAGGGCAACACCGGCTGCTCCTGCGACAAGGTCGAGGGCAGTTGCCGTACGGTTCACCTCGCAGAACCAGCGCAGCGGCGGGTCCACGCGTGACAGGGTCTCGTCGATGAGCAGCCTGTTTCCGGTCCCGCGCGCCGGCAGGATCAAACGCTCTTCCACCAGGCGGGCGAGGTGGACTTTGTCCTCGCGCGCCAGCGGGTGATCCTCGGCCATCGCCAGAACGATGCTTTCTTCAAAGAGGGGTTCGAACACCGCGTTCGGTTCAAGCAGGGGGAGCGAGCAAATCCCGAAATCCGCTTCGCCGCTGGAAACGGCGACGGCTGTCTCGTTGGCGGAACAGTCTAGAAACCTGATCCGCGGCAAGGGTCCGGACCGGGACATGTGCCGTAGGGCAGCGGGAAAAATGCGCGACATCACCGTGGGCACGGTCGCAACCGTGACGATCGCCTGGCGCTGATAGGCAAATTCAACGCTGTCATCGCGCATGGCGCGCGCAATGTCGGATGCATCATCAATCAATGCTTCCGCGCGCGCCTGCAACCGCTTGGCCGCCAGGGTCGGTATGACCGAGCGGGTCGTGCGTTCAAAAAGGATCGATCCGAGCGCCTGTTCGAGTTTCTGGACCCGCCGCGACACGGCCGGTTGCGACAGGTTCAGCCGTCCGGCCGCACCGTGAAAGGTTCCCGACTGCATCACCGCCAGAAAGACGGAAAGGTCTTCCAGTTCAAATTTGATGTTCATAACGCATCAATCGCGATAATTATGACATTAGTCAAATAAAACGGGATTTGATAATTCACCGGTGAACACGGGAAAAACGCGGTCGCCGACGGCAAAACCGGGCGCGCGCCCAGACACATCGGAGATTTGGCATGAACAGGAAATCGATAATCGTGGTGGGGTCGGGCAATGCGGCCATGTCGGCGGGCATCGCTGCTCTTGAAGCAGGAGCGTCCGTTCTGATGCTGGAAAAGGCTTCCCCGGAGCTGGCGGGCGGCAACACCAAGTATACGGCCGGGGCCATGCGGTTCGCCTATGACACCTCCGAGGAGCTGTTGCCCCTCCTGTCGAACCCGGATGATCCCCGCATCGCCAGGACCGATTTCGGGCACTACAAGAAAGACAAGTTCGCGGCAGACCTTCTGGGCTTCAATGACGGACAGCCGTTGACCGAGGAACAGGAAACCCTGGTCGCCCAGTCCTATGACGCTGTTCGCTGGCTTGCCGGCCATGGCGTGACATATGAACCGATCTATTCCCGTCAGAGCTTCGAAAAGGATGGCCGTTTCATTTTCTGGGGAGGCTTGACGCTTGCCGCTGACAATGAAGGCGTCGGGCTCTTCGATATGGAGCTTGCCGCATTTGAGCGTCTGGGTGGCGTCATCCGGTACAATGCCGGCGTGACCGGCCTGATCGTGGACGGCGACAGGGTTGCCGGCGTCAGAGTAGGCGAGGAGGAAATCTCCGCCGATTCCGTCATTCTGGCCTGCGGCGGTTTTGAGGCCAGCGACAATCTGCGGTCTGAGCTGATTGGCCCGGACTGGTCGGTGGCCAAGGTGCGCGGCACGCCGCACAACACCGGCGACGGCCTGAAGATGGCCGAGGATCTTGGCGCCGCGCGTTATGGCCGCTTTGACGGATGCCACGCGACACCGATGGATCTGCATATGAAGGATTTCGGCAATCTCGACCTGCCGCCGAAGGAACGCAAGAACTACCGCAAGATCTGTTACTTTCTCGGCGTGATGCTCAATGCACGCGGCGAAAGGTTTGTCGATGAGGGCATCAATTTCAGGAATTACACCTACGCCCAGTTCGGCCGCGCCGTTCTGGAGCAGCCGCAGCATTTTGCCTGGCAGCTGTTCGACGACAAGGTCAAACACCTGCTCTATGGCGAATACCACTTCGAGGACGCCAGTTTCGTCGAAGCCGATACGTTGGAGGAGCTTATCGCGAAGCTGGAAGGGGTGGACAAGGCAGCGGCCCGGAAAACACTAAAGGCCTACAACGCTGCAGTCGATGAAACCACCGGTTTTGACCCGACCGTGCTGGACGGCAAGTCTACCCATGGCCTCGCTCTTGAGAAGACGAACTGGGCGCAAAAGCTCGACACGCCGCCTTTCCGTGCGTACCCGGTAACCGGTGGCATCACCTTCACTTATGGCGGTCTGAAGGTGAACGAGATGGGCCGCGTCCTGCGGGAGGATCAGACTGCGATCGAGGGTCTTTATGCAGCGGGTGAAATGGTCGGAGGCGTTTTCTTCGGCGGCTATCCAGGTGGCTCCGGGCTGACATCCGGCACCGTTTTCGGCCGCCGCGCCGGAATGGGGGCTGCGGGCTAGGTGCGGACCCATACAGGAAACTCAAATGGCATGCGAAACGGCGAATCGGTTTTTTGGATCGCGTTTGACGTTAAGCCTGCGCTTTAACGAAAGATCACCCGAACGTGATCGCGCGAAGATGACGCGATGTGTACGTTTAGCCATTAGGGCCATTGCCGATGCGGCAACTCCGGCATGACAAAGGCTCGGGTGAACCGGCCGGCGATACCCGAACCCGCTTTTGAGGCGCATAGGATATGGCGAAGTCCAGAGAGTTTTCTTACCTGATTGCAGCCTGCCTGCTGCTCGTTTCCAGCCTGGCCCACGCCTCGGATTTCGTGGAACTGGAGGGCGGAACCTTCACAATGGGATCCGACCGGCACTACCAGGAAGAGCGTCTGACCCGGAATGTCACTCTAAGTCCCTATGCCATTCAGGCCACCGAGGTCACAAACCGCCAGTTCGCCGACTTCGTGGAGGCAACCGGATACGTCACCACCGCGGAAGTCGATCTCGATCCGTCGAAATATCCGAACATGCCCGCCGATTTGCTCCGGGCCGGATCGATGGTGTTCGCGCAACCTGACAAAGACGTCGATATCAATGACTTCAGGCAT
>JBCDEN010000037.1:0-12511 GCA_039179715.1 Pseudomonadota bacterium | reverse complement strand
GCGCCACGACCTGGAAGACCGCCGAACGGATCCGGCTGGACCCGCCCGAGCCCAGCGCAATCAGACGCCCGTCGGGCATGTCGATCAGAGCCGGGCACATCATGGACGCCAGCCGCCGGTTCTCCGGCCAATCAGCCGATCCATGCGGGTTGATGTCTTCTTCTCCGAGAATGTTGTTCAGCATGAAACCGCAGCCGCTGACGATCTCGCCGTTGCCGGTGCCGTTGGAGACGGTGACCGAGCAGGCATTGCCGTCCGCATCAACCGTTGAAATATGGGTTGTTCCCTGCTGGCGTATCGGACGGTCGAGTAGTGCCTGGAGGTCGCCGCGTGCCGACATTCGTGCCCGATCCGCGGCGTCAAGTGCGCCGGCAAAGGCGGCCCTGCCGCAGCCTTCAAGATGGCTGAGCGCATAACGGATCAGCGTTCCGCCGGCGGCCGGTGGAGGATTGAGATGAACGGTGGCCCCGCCGAGCTTGACGGACAGCGGTTGGCGCGGTTCCACCCGGTAACTTGTCAGGTCATCGCGCGTCAGGTGACCGTCCGTTTCCTGCATCTTGAGGATCTGCTCGGCGACCTCGCTCTGCAGCCAGTCCCGCTGCGCCAGTTCCTCGTAGGTGCCGGCAAGGCCAGGATTGCGAAACACCGACCCGGCAGCAGGCACGTCACCCGTTGCCGCAAACAGGTCCCGGGCCGCTTCGGTCGCCGTCAGGATGGGACGCACCACGGTCGACAGGTAGTGCTGATAGCCGGTGACAACGTGCCCGGTTCTGGCGGCCTCGATTGCAGGCGCAAACAGATCGGTGAAGGAGAACGTCCCGCCTTGCCGGTGCAGCGCCGCCAGTCCGGCCGGAAAACCGGGCGCAGCCACGGTTGCCGGCCCGATGTGAAACAACTGGGTCGCCGCGCCGAAGTCGGCGGTGATGCTCTGAAAGCCTCTGGAAACCGCTACCCGTTTTCGCCTGGGCGTTTGCGGAAAGAAGTCCAGCAAAGCGGTCTTTCCGGTCGCCGCGCTGCGGACCATGGCAAACCCGCCGCCGCCGGGAGAAGCGAGCACCGGTTCGCAAACGCAGGCCATCGCAAGCGCGGCAATCGCGGCATCGATTGCATTTCCGCCGCTGCGTAGCATGGTTGCGCCAGCTTCCGTGGTGAGCTGATGACCGGCCGCTATGCTGCCCGTGGGGCTCCTGGTTGACATATCCCGGTCAAATCATGCGGCCATCGGAAACGCAAGCCTTGGGACGGCGCATCGGGCCGGTCATTCCGCGACCTTCATGCGCAGTTCCTTCAGCTCCGCGCGCAGGGCCTTCACCTCTTCCAGGATCAGGCCGGTGTCGTCATGGATCGCCTGGCGGTTGGCATCGGCTTCCACCTCGTGCTCCTCCTGCATTGCGGAGACGATGATACCGATGAAGAGGTTCAGGACGGTGAAGGCGGTGCACAGGATGAAAGGCACGAAGAACATCCAGGAGAGCGGATAGACCTCCATCACCGGGCGGACAATGCCCATGGACCAGCTTTCCAGCGTCATGATCTGGAACAGCGTATAGAGCGAAGCCCCGAGGTCGCCGAACCAGTCCGGAAAGGTCTCGCCGAAGAGTTTTGTCGCCATGACGGCGAAGACATAGAACACCAGCGCCATCAGAACGACGATGGACCCCATTCCGGGGAGCGCTGCGATCAGGCCGCCGATCACGCGCCTGAGCGAGGGAACGACTGAAATCAGGCGCAGAACACGCAGAATACGCAGCGAGCGGAGCACCGACATCGGGCCGGTCGAGGGAACCAGCGCAATTCCGACAATGGCGAAATCGAACAGGCTCCAGGGATCCTTGAAGAACTTCAGGCCGTGCGCGTAAAGGCGCAGCAGCAGTTCGATCACGAAAATGCCGAGGATGATCCGGTCGATCGTGACAAGCAAAGCGCTGAACCTGTCCATCATCCAGGAGCTTGTTTCCAAGCCGAGCGTCACCGCGTTCAGCATGATGATCCCGATGATGCAGAATTCCCAATTGCGCGAGGTGACCAGCGCCTTGACCTGATTTCGCATGTATCCGACCTGGAGTTTGTCCGTGAACCGCAGCGCTTGCGCGCCGGCGCGACCATGGCGATTTTTGCACCGCAGCGCAAGATGCCCGATGACCGGAGAGGCAAAGTTCCAAGCTTGACAGTTTTGCCTAGTCGGATCAGTAATCGGACAGGCGCGCGGGTGTAGCTCAATGGTAGAGCAGGAGCTTCCCAAGCTTAAGACGAGGGTTCGATTCCCTTCACCCGCTCCAAGCCCGCCCCGGTCCAAGCTGCAATTCCCCCAGTCCGCCCCAACAAATAAGTGGCGGAGAAAATCTCCGCCACCGAATAGAACTAAAAAGCAATGTATGGTCAAAGGTCTGGCGCGTCGGGGCCGGATGGCCCGTCGGCAAAAAGGGATTGTGCGGTTGCCCGCGAAACCGATTTTCACACGATCGGATATCCATCGATCGTGTTGCGGTAATACCCGGCAATGTCCTTGGACGCATCCAGATCGGGATGAAACTCATCGGTCCAGCGGCCGCGGACCACGTTGCGGATATCGACCGTCGTCACGTTCGGATGGGCGTCGTCGACTTCCTTTAAAATGTCGTAGAACCGGTCGACAAGATAGGCGAGGATCGCGTGGATCAGGTCCCGGTCGGCCTCGAAGCGGAAGTTGCGCTTGATGAACGGGCGGCCGAACCACGGTCCGTCGCTATGGGCAACAGGATAGTCGTAGCCGTGCGCCAGAAGCTGCGTGCGCGGCGCTTTCTTGTTCAGATAGCGCGCGATCTCGATGTAACCGCCTTTCAGCCTTGCCAGGATTTCTTCCAGTTTCTCCATCTGAAGGAAGTCTTCCGGATCTTCGGATCCGAACCCGGCGCTCCTGTCCTTGAGAAGCCTCGTCAGCGCACAGCCGCCGAGAAGCTCGTCACCGCCGCCTGAAAAGACGAGATAGTCGTAAGTGCCCCTGTCGACATGAACGCGGAAGGGCTTTTCCGCCACGACGTCCTCGAAACTGTGTCCCGGCCAAGCGGAACTTGCCGTCTGGTAGTAGCCTTCCAGAATATCAAAAAAGGTCTTGTTGTAGCCAAGGTAGCGGGAGACCTCGATCACAATGTTGATCCAGGCATCTCCACAGGCACAGACCCGCAGCGGCGACCGGCTGATCCGGATCGGATGCGTGTCCTCGCCCTTGCCGGAGGCAGACCATTCGGCAGCAATCTGTTCCTGCGTCAGAGGCGTGCGCATGTCGTCAAGAACATGGTAGGCAAGGCACCTGTTCGGATCCTTTTCAAAGCGCGTGTTGTTCAGGACTGTCGCTTCCAGGATATCGGCGTACATGGCTACCTCCTAAGCTTTCGTCGGTCTGTGCGATGAGAAAGAAAAACGGCAGTGCCGGCTCTCATTCCCCGTGCGGAACCACCCCTACCGGCCCGCATCAACGCAGTCTTCCCGATCCGCTCAGATCCCCACTTGAGTGCGTCGTTGATGAGAATTTTGTACAATATCCATTGCGTTCACGCGCGTGAGAAAAGCGTGAAAACAAAGCTTCACAAAAAGAAAGGCCCGACAAACGCCGGGCCAAAAAGTAAAATTGGCAATTTTACTTATTCAAATGACAAGGAAACCGCCGAGACGAGCGCGATCCTCATCGCTCAATCCTGGTAATTCCAGCTTTTTCAGGATCGGAAGATAATTTTCCGCTTCCGCATTCTTGACATCCGTATCGGAACACGTCGCGAAGGCTTCGGACAAACGCCTCGCGACGAGAGGGGCCGCAACGCTGGTTCCCTGGACCACGGCATATGATCCGCTGCGGGTTCCCGCCGCGACCATGCCGGGGCTGATGATGGATCTGTCGGCCGGCGCCGTGCAATCGACGCTGCCGGTCGCGGCATCGGCTCCCGGTTTGCCGGCCGAACTGAAGCTGGAAGCCTCGATTTCACCGTTTTCCAAAAGCGCACCGATGCCGGGACGTGTCCCCGAAACCACCAGCGTGGTGGCTCCGGTTGCCATGCCGTTGAGGCTGCCGAACCGTTTGACATGACTGTCCGGCTGGTCGCTTTCCGCGCCGCCGCCCATGTCATCAAACAGCCGGTACGCCTCATCATGCAGATAGCTTTGCCGGGAGCCGGTCAAAAAGCTCTCCAGATCGATGTCCCGTTGCACCCACAGATGGATCGGGCCGTGGCCTGCAGGTGCTGCCGTTGCCCGTTTCAGCACGATCTTCCAGTCTCCGGCGGGAGCCGCCGCAAGGCCGGGGTCATGCGGTTCGCTCGGTGCCAACGCGATCAGGACACGCCAGCGTCCGGACCGCCTGTGGTTGTCAAGACTGATCTGTCCGATCGCATTGTCCTGATGCGGAGCGCCAAGGAAGACGGTCTCGAAGCTCCGCGGGTCGCCATGCTGGCAGGACGGGTCCGGCTTCAGCTCCAGCGCGGCCTTGACCTTGCCGAAAGGCCCTTCGACCTCGATACCGAAATCGCCTGGATCGAGCTGATCCGGGAACCAGATCTCAAGATAGTTGGAGGACCGGTCGTTCGGTTGAACCCTCCAGGTAAAGTCATGTGCGCCGGAGGCAAGATCCTCGGCCCTGATTTCCCCGTGGAGGCGATCGAGGAAGGTGTTCCCCGACGGAATGACGATTGCGGTCGGCCTGCCCAGCCCGCGGCGTGTCTCGACCAGTTCGTCAATGGCAGCTTCCAGTTCTCCCCTGCCGTCGTGGCGTCCGCCGGAAAACCCGTAGCTGATATTGATGGTCACACGGATGTCCGAGACACCGTAGCCTTCCGCAATGCGTTCGGCGCGCTCAAGGATGTAGTGCACCGCAGACACCATATACATGTCCTTGCCGAAGCTGGAGGTATCCCAGCCATAGGTGTTGGGAAGCTGCACGGCGATGAGACGGGTCTCCTCGGGCGGAAGATCGCCCTTGTCCGGATTGGCGCCGGCAGCGATATCCATGACATGTGCGCCATGGGTGGCAAGCCGTCTAATCGCCGCACCGGAACCGAACTGCGGGTCGGACGCACCCGCCTCCTCATACAGCGCATCTTCGTCGTCGCCGTGATCGCGAACGAGCTGCTCAATATCCTGCCGGGTAAGCTCGCGGCCGAACAGCACAGCCGGCGACCCTTGCGGCTCGTTTCTGTGCGCCGACTGGAGCCAGCAGAATTCCAGCCGGCTCCGCTTGCCGTCGGCAGCCCGGAAGTTCCGGTGTGCAAACGGGATGCCGTCGTCAATGACACCCAGAACGTTGAGCGTTCTGCCTTGCCTGTCTGCAGCCTTGACGTCTGGGTCCGGTGTCCAGTCCGGATCGGACGGCAATCGGCTTTGGAGCCGGTGCATCGATGTTTCCTCGACCGGAAACGCCATCCTGAAGCGCGCATCGGTCACGCTGGCCGGCTGCATGGCTTCGCTCAGGTTGATCGTCAGGCAGTCCGGCGAGATGGCGCCGCCGGACCGGTTCTCGACCACGATCGGCCAGAACCTGAGGGAGACATCGTCTTTGCGGCCCCAAAGTGTCGGCAGCCACATGCCGCGGCGGCCTTCACCCCCGTCTCCAAGCGCGTGCGGCTTTTCCGGCTCCGGGTGCTCGGCCAAGGCCGTGAGGAAGCGGACATCGGTGCTTCGATAGGCCGGAAAGGCGTAGTTCCTGCCAATGCCGAAATTCCAGGCCTCATACGGGCCGAGATAGTTCCGGATTGCAACGGCCTGATCCTGGCCGCCATTTGATGTGATATCGGTCATGATCGAGGTGCCCTTTCTTAAAGGTCATACTCATCGACCGCCTGCTTCCAGAGCCATTCGAACTGGTCGCTCTTGTCAATCGTGCAAAGCTGCAATTCGGAAACCCCGTGCGCGTCCCATTTGGTCGGGACGTAATGCGAAACCATGAAATCGGAATCCGGGCGTGCTTCGTATTTCAGTCCGCGCATTTCCGTTTGCGCGCCGCATTTGTTCAGGACGATTTCGCCAACGGCTTTTCCGAGCAACGCACCGGCCCAGCTGTCGACCGGGTAGTGAACGCCCGCAACCGTGCGGCTGACCGCAATGCGTTCCGCCTGTTTGCGCAACAGGTTCTTGCGCTTGTCCTTGTCCGGGTAGTGCGTTCCGGACGCGTCGATCAGGCCTTCCAGCATGCGCACCACCGCGAAGGCCTCGGTCGCATGCGCACTCGGGAAGCTGCCATGCGCCGGCGTCGGGATCATCGGCAGGATCTTCGCGCCGATACGGTCCGGGCGCCGGATCGCAAGATGGTGTTTCACGATCATCGCGACATGCGCAGCAAGCACCTGCGTCAGGGTGATCAGCTCAAGCGTCTTGTCGTTCCTGCCGCCAATGAGGCCCAGGATCATGGCGAAATACGGGGTCGGAAAGCCGAGCTGCGATGTAATTTCCGCCGTGCGCTCCGGGCGCTGATCCATGTAGGATCGTACCAGGTCCAGTTGCTTGTCAAACAGGCTGCCGTCGGGACGGACCACGGAGAAAATCGGTTGCACGGGACCGCCGCCATGAGGCCGGTAGGACAGTGTGACCTCGCTGCTGGCACCATCCTTTGTTTCCCAGGAGATTTCGCTCATGAAGTCGCTGAGGTAGAGTGACGCGCGGACCCAGTCCGCCCATTTGCCGAGATTCTCGTTCGACGAAAAATCCATTTCACGGGACGGGTTGGTTGCACTGTCTCCAGCCGCATACCCTATCGCCTGCGCGCTTGTTTGCAGCCCCTGGATCGTCAGGGAGTCAAGCGCTCCGCCTCCACCGACGAAACTGCCAAGGCCGGTTGCGTTGAGCCCAATGCCGCCGATGCCGCCAATGCCCCCTATGCCGCCGATACCACCGATACCGCCGATGCCCCCAATACCGCCAATACCGCCGATACCGCCAATTCCGCCGAAATAGGCCATTTTAACCCCCTAGAATTCCTCGTTAGAAACCAACCGCGCGCAGGGCGCGCATTGCGTTTTGGCCAACCTGAAAGTCGGCAGCCGGGTGCGCATTCATGTAACCTTCAACCGAGAATGTCGGTTGTCTGCGCCGCAATTCATCCGCGACTGTTTTTGCTTCTGCGGTCCGATCAAGAAAGTGAAGAGCAATGATTTTTGCGCGAAGAGTCGACAGGTGCCGCTGGTTGCGCTCCAGCGAACTGTTGGCGAAATCAAGTGCCTTTTCATAGTCTTCCGACGCCAGATAGGCCGTCGCGCTCAAACAGTCATAGAAATATTTGAATGGATCGATGGGAGAAAGCTTGCGCGCCTTGTCCGCAGCATGCACAGCCTGACCACCGGAATCCTGAAACGCATAAAGCGCACTGCGCAGCAGCCAGGACAGCGCTTCATTCGGATTGTGCTCAAGCGCATTCTCGTAACGGCTCGATGCAACGTCGAGGCGGCGCAGCAGGTTATTGTGCGCAAAACCGTCAATCGTCATGCAGAACGCGTTTTCAGGATCGATATCAAGCGCTTTTGACGTGCTGCCAACCGCGCTCTTGGTATCCTTGGCGGGATCCGAGCTCCATCCGTTCACCACGCTGAGCACGTGCCACTTTCCGCGCCAGGCGTGAACCTCCGCCGAACGCGGAGATCTCCTGAGTGCTTCGTCCAGAAGCTCGCGCGATTTTGCAAAGTCGCGCAGGGTGGACCTGTGCATGAGACTGACGCTTGCCATCAGCAGCTTGTGGTCGGCGATCTCGTTGATCGGGCGGCCACGCACGTAACGCAACGTGTCGGACGCGATCGCATTGCCGACAGAGGTCACGATGTTGGTGAGCCCCTGCCCTGAATCATTAATGAACTCGGACTGCTTGCCGCTGAACTGCCGGGTCCAGAGAATGCGTCCGGTCTCGGCATCCAGAAAGTCGACATCGGTGATCACCTCGTCGCCAATCTGCCGGATACTGCCGGCGACGCAATAGTCGACCGCCAGTTTTGTACGAATGGCGTCAATGTCGATCCTGCGACCCGCCAGGGCGCGGCTGGAAAAATGGGAAATCACGGCGAGCAGATTCGTACGCGACAGCGACCGGCAGATCTCCTCGGCGAACCAGTCCCCGAGCATCGACAGCTCCGGATTGCTCTCGATGCTCAGGAGAGGCATCACCGTCACCGTCGGTACAGGAGGCCTCGGCATAGATGATGCTGGCGTGCGGAAGAGCGCATGGACCTGCTCCGGATTGGCCCTGACCGCATCGCGCCACGCCTCGAACAGCGGCGCGGGAACGTCCAGGCCTTCCAGGAAAGTCCCCTGCCCCGGCTGACCTGCGAAAACGACATTGCCGAGATCAAGCGTCACTTCGGAATTGTTGGTCGTGATCAGCTGATTGTAATAAGGGCCCATCGCCGACTTGATGTCGGAGAGCGCGCGCCTGAGACTCTGCCTGCCGGTGTCATAGCAGGACGCCCCCCAAAGGGTTTCCTGCAGGAATGTCCGGCTCCTGCAGCCATGAGGCGCAGTTGCGAGCAGCGCAAAAATTGCGCGATGCTTCTTACCTGTGATCTCGAAAGCTCCGGGTTCCAGGGAACGGACAATACAGGACCCGAACAAGCTGATTTCCAGTAACTTCGCGTGCATGCCCCATCGCCTCGAGAAAAGTACGTATTCTATAGAACAGCACTTATAGCTGCTATCCAACCACTTCACACTTTTTTCACGCTCGCCGGAACGCTTCTCCAACTAAACTCACGCCGTGAGGAACAGAACCGTGAGCAGGAAAATTGTCAGAAAAAAACGCTATTATTGACGATGTTTCGGATGTTGTTGATTTCTTCCTGGCCTGGAACAATCATCGTGAAACCGTGTTGAAAATTTCGGAAATGGACCAGCTGGACAGCGAGCAGAAGAAGACACTTCACTGGCTTGTCAAGATGGCGGACAGGGTCAGCCTGACCGATCTGGAGAAGGATGACCTGCATTAGGGCATGCAGGAAGATCTTCGATAAACGGCTAACGCCTTGGGCCGCGACCACCACCGCAAAAGCTCCATCGCGACGCCGACTGCGCGTCGCGGGTGCTATTTTGTCTTTGCGCTACTGGACCATCAAATCCGGCTCGGACTTCGCAAGCCAGTGTTTCATCAAGTGTGAAGCCGCTGCCGCATTCTCATTTTGCCCACGGGGCTGACTTTGCGGTATCATCTTTGCCACGAGTGGTGACTCGCGCGGGATTTACCGCGTGATCGATCACCCGGTTGCGGACAATCAAAGCGGTTTCAGATCCAGAGTTTCATGAAGACACATTCGGCCGCGCTCCTGCTCGCGCTTCTCTTTGCCTCCCTGACACCCGCGCAAGGTTTTGCGCAGGACGACGGCGTGCGCGTGCCCAATTTCTGGGATCCGAAAGCTGTCAGTGACCGGCCGAATTCCGTACCGGACAAGATCCAGTTCCTGGCAACCGACAATTACCCGCCCTTCGTTTTCAGAGACCCTCAGGGCCGCCTGACCGGTTTCAACGTCGATCTGGCGCGCGCGCTTTGCCAGGAACTCGGGAGTTCGTGCGCGCTCAGGATCAAGAATTTCAATGTCCTCCTTTCGGCCCTTGACGAGGAAGAAGGAGACGCAATCATCTCCGGTCTTTCACGCGGCCTGCCGTCGACGCGGCGTCTCAATTTCACCGATGACTATCTGAAACTGCCCGCGCGCTTCATCGTTGCAGCCGACAAGGCCGATGACTTCGACGAACAGGCGCTCAACGGCAAGAAAATCGCGGTCGTCACCGGTTCCCGCTACGAAGCCTTCGCAAACCGGTTCTGGCCAGACGCCGACATTGTGGGGCTGGAAAGCGTGTCCCTGGCGCGAGACGCAGTGAAGAACGGCGACGCCGATGCGCATTTCGGGGACGGATTGAGCCTGGCCTTCTGGCTCCCGAGCGAGGCGGCAGAGGGCTGCTGCGCATTCGCCGGCGGTCCATGGCTGGAACCCGGCTTCTTCGACCGGGGCATGGCCATCGCGACCCGCGCGGACGATACGGAGCGTGCGGCCGCGCTCAATTACGCCCTGGCGCAGCTTCAGCAAAAGGGCATCTACCGCGAACTATACCTGCGCTATTTCCCGCTCAGCTTCTACTGATTTCTGCTGCGCGTCTCCAACACATCCGGGTCCTCGGAGTTCGCTCTTGACGTGTTGAAGAACGGGATTGCGAGGCTGAAGGGAAACTGATGCGCCTTCGGGGTGAGCGGTGCCCCCAGACCGATTTCCATACCGTCATGGCCCTTTTCGGGCTGATCCACATAGGTTCCGAATATCCGGTCCCAGATCGACAGGTAGAAGCCGTAATTGCTGTCGGTTTCGCGCCGGATCACCGAATGATGCACCCGGTGCATATCCGGTGTCACGATGACCAGCCGCAAAAGCCTGTCCAGCCACAAGGGGATGCGGACATTTGCGTGGCCGAAGACGGCAGACGCATTCAGCACGATTTCGAAAACCAGAACCGCTTCGACCGGGCCGCCGAGCGCAACGATCACGAGCCCCTTCCAGACGAAGGAGAGCAGGATCTCGATCGGATGGAACCTGAGCGCCGTGGTCGCGTCGACTTCGCTGTCGGCGTGATGAACGCGGTGAATACGCCAGAAAACCGGTATCTTGTGAGAGGCGACGTGCTGTGCCCAGACAGCAAAATCAAGGGCGAAGAACGTGATGACCCCGGCAAGCAGTCCCGACCAGCCGAGCAGGCCGAACAGGCCCCAGCCGTTTTGCTGCGCCAGAAGTGCGAGCCCGACACCGCCGATCGGAAAAATCAGGCGCACCAGAATGGAATCCAGCAGGATCAGGCCCCAGTTGGTCGGCCAGCGTTTCAAGCGCCCGTTTTCCAGACGCCGTCTCGGCAATCCCGCCTCAAGCAGGGCCATGACCAGAAAAATCCCGGCGAAACAGGCCATGCGCACCTGATTTATGTCGATCTCGTCAAACATACCGTTTTCTGTCCAGCCGTAAGCATCTTGCCAAGATCCGGAAGGCGCGTTACGGCATCTGGCGATCGATTCCCGATTTCACTTCATGTGAAAATATAGCCCACACTCCCAAAAAAGAAGCTGCGACAGATCACATCACCATGAGCAATTTTCTCTGGACCCGCCCCGACGACGAATCGGCCGCCACTTTGCTGATGGCACATGGTGCCGGAGCGCCGATGGATTCAGCCTTCATGGAAAGGCTTGCGGGCGCACTTGCCGCCGAAGGCATCGCGGTTGCCCGCTTCGAATTCGCCTATATGGCAGGGCGGCGGACAGGCGGACCCAAAAAGCCGCCCCCACGGGCAGACCGCCTGATCGGCGAGTTTCAAACCGCACTTCAAACCCTTCTCAGAGACAGTACCGGCCCGTTGCTTCTGGGCGGCAAATCGATGGGAGGCCGCGTTGCCGCGATGCTGGGCGGAGGCGGTTCCCTGCCGCAACGGGTCCGCGGGGTCTGTTGCTTCGGCTATCCGTTCCATCCGACCGGCAAACCGGATGCCGAGTGGCGGCTGTCACCGCTTCAGGAAAGCAAGCGTCCGGTTCTGATCCTGCAGGGAGACCGGGACCCGTTCGGATCCAAGGCGGAACTCGAGGCGGTGACGCTGCCGTGCAGTGTTTCCCTGACCTATCTGGAAGACGGCAATCACGATTTTGGTCCGCGTGGAAAATCGCCGGCCACGCTGGACGGCAACATCCGGGACGCTGCGAAGGCGGCGGCGGCGTTTGCAGCCTCGCTCAAGGG
This sequence comes from Pseudomonadota bacterium, assembly GCA_039179715.1. Classification (GTDB taxonomy): domain Bacteria; phylum Pseudomonadota; class Alphaproteobacteria; order Rhizobiales; family Stappiaceae; genus Roseibium. The sequence continues at coordinate 806 of JBCDEN010000037.1, read as the reverse complement.
CTGATGGCTCATTCGGCCGGCGTCACGCTCCGGCCATTGCCGGGCAGAGCGTGCTGATTGCGGCGTCTGTTCAGGAAAATGATCCGTCCGATATCGTCGCCGATCATGACGAGCGCCGGAACAAGCACCAGCACGAGCGCGGTCGCGGTCGCCAGGCCGAACACGATCGTGATGGCCATTGGCAGCAGGAACTGCGCTTGCAGGCTGGTTTCGAACATGAGCGGCAACAACCCGCCGATGGTCGTCATCGAGGTGAGCAGGACGGCACGCAATCGGTCGCAACTGGCGTTGATCGCGGCTGCATCCAGATCCTCGCCTCCCGACAGCCGCTCTTCAAAACGCGCAACAAGAATGATCGAATTATTGACAAGGATGCCGGCAAGTCCGAGCAGGCCGATCATGCTCAGGATGGTCAGGTTGAAGCCCATGACGTAGTGCCCGACAATCGCGCCGACGATACCAAAGGGGATGATCGACATCACCACGACCGGTCTTGAATAGCTTCCGAAAATCGCGGCCAGAATGATATAGATACCGGCGACGGCCATGAGTATGCCGGTCAGGAGATCAGAAAACGCGTTCGACTGTTCTTCCGCGCGCCCGGCGAAGGAATATTCAAGACCGTATTTCTGCGAAAGGGACGGCAGGAACTGCCTGCCCAGCTCCGCAATGATCTCGTTGCTCGAGGTCACCGTGCTGTCGACATCGGCCACGACCGTCACAACGGTACGGCCATCCCGGCGCAGGATAACCGAGAAGCCCTGCGCGTCGGTCAGGTCGACGATTTCCGTCAGCGGAACGAATTC
>JBCDEN010000114.1:0-8580 GCA_039179715.1 Pseudomonadota bacterium | reverse complement strand
GAGATGCGCAATCTGCTTGGTGGAAAGGGCGCCAACCTTGCGGAAATGAGCAGCCTCGGCCTGCCGGTTCCACCCGGCTTCACGATCACCACCGACGTCTGCACCTGGTATTACGAGCACGGAAAGACCTATCCGGATGCGCTCAAGTCGCAAGTTGCCGAAGCATTGGAAAAGGTCGGGACCGCGACCGGCAGGTCATTCGGCGACGCCGAACGCCCCTTGCTTGTGTCGGTACGCTCGGGCGCACGCGTGTCGATGCCGGGCATGATGGATACGGTGCTTAATCTCGGGCTGAATGACCAGACGGTGGAGGCAATCGCCAGGGAAGCCGGTGATCGCAGATTCGCCTATGACAGCTACCGGCGCTTCATCCAGATGTATTCCGATGTGGTTCTCGGCCTGGACCATCATGAATTCGAAGAGATCCTTGAAGACCACAAGGAGCGCAACGAGCTGGCGCTCGACACGGATATCGACGCGGATGCCTGGCTGGGCATTATCGAAAAATTCAAGGCCCTCGTTGAAGAAGAACTGGAAAAACCCTTCCCGCAGGACCCGCAGGAACAGCTTTGGGGGGCGATCGGCGCCGTTTTCAGTTCATGGATGGTGCCGCGCGCGGTCACTTACCGGCGCCTGCACGACATTCCCGGCAACTGGGGCACAGCCGTGAACGTTCAGGCGATGGTCTTCGGCAACATGGGGGAAAGCTCAGCGACCGGCGTCGCCTTTACCCGTAACCCGTCAACCGGCGAAAATCTCCTTTATGGCGAGTTCCTGGTCAACGCACAGGGCGAAGATGTCGTTGCGGGTATCAGAACACCGCAGGACATTACCGAACGCGCGCGGCTGGAAGCCGGCTCGTCCAGTCCGTCGCTGGAAGCCCTCATGCCCGAGGCGTTTGCGGAGTTCCAGTCTTATTGCGCGAAACTGGAAGCGCATTACAAGGACATGCAGGATCTGGAATTCACCATTGAAAAAGGCAAGCTGTGGATGCTGCAGACCCGTGCGGGAAAGCGCACGGCGAAGGCCGCTCTGAAGATCGCCGTCGATCTGGTTGAAGAAGGGCTTATAAGGCAAGAAGAGGCGATTGGACGGGTGGACCCTGCTGCGCTTGACCAACTGCTACACCCCACCATCGATCCGAATGCGGAACGCGACATCGTGACGACCGGTCTGCCGGCGTCGCCGGGTGCGGCTTCGGGAGCGATCGTATTCACCTCTGATGAAGCCGAAAAAGCGATGGCGGAGGGCCGCAAGACCATTCTGGTCCGCGTTGAAACCAGTCCGGAAGACATTCACGGCATGCATGCGGCCGAAGGCATACTGACCAGCCGCGGCGGCATGACGAGCCATGCCGCGGTCGTGGCGCGCGGCATGGGCAAACCGTGCGTTGCCGGTGCCGGTATGCTGCGGATCGATTACCGCAACGGGGTCATCAATGCCGCCGGCAGGATGCTGAAGGAAGGTGACATCATCACCATCGACGGCGCAACGGGGCAGGTCCTGTCGGGCGAGGTGAAGATGCTGCAGCCGACGCTGTCGGGCGATTTCGGCACGCTGATGGGCTGGGCCGACAGTGTTCGGCGGATGACAGTGCGCACGAATGCCGAAACACCGCAGGACGCCAAGGTTGCCCGCGAGTTTGGCGCCGAAGGCATCGGCCTGTGCCGGACGGAGCATATGTTCTTCGAAGGCGAGCGGATCGTGGCGGTGCGCGAAATGATCCTGGCCGAAACAGAGGACGGCAGAAGAGCGGCGCTGGCCAAACTTCTGCCGATGCAGCGCAAGGATTTCACCGATCTCTTCGAGATCATGCATGGTCTGCCGGTCACCATCCGCTTGCTCGATCCGCCCCTGCACGAATTCCTTCCGAAATCCGAAGACGAACTCGGCGAGGTCGCCAAGGCAATGGGCGCCGATCCGGAGGTTTTGCGCGACCGCGCCCTGGTTCTGGAAGAGTTCAACCCGATGCTCGGCCATCGCGGCTGCCGGCTGCTGGTCTCCTATCCGGAAATCGCGGAAATGCAGGCAAGAGCCATTTTCGAAGCCGCCGTCGAAGCCGCCAGGAAAACAGGCGCGCCGGTCGTGCCGGAAATCATGGTCCCGCTCGTCGGCCTGAAGGGCGAACTGGATCTTGTCCGCAAAAGCATCGAAGCGATGGCGAGGGCGGTTGCCGAGGAAACGGATACGGAACTTACCTACCAGATCGGCACGATGGTGGAGTTGCCGCGCGCGGCGCTGAAGGCGGCCGAAATTGCCGAATCTGCCGAGTTCTTCTCGTTCGGCACCAACGACCTGACGCAGACCACTTTCGGCATTTCCCGGGACGACGCGGCCTCATTCCTTGGAACCTATCAGAGCCGGGGCATTCTGGAGCAAGACCCATTCGTGTCGCTCGATCCGGACGGCGTCGGCGAATTGATCAAGATCGGTGTCGAACGGGGCAGGTCAACCCGGCCCGGCATCAAGCTCGGCATCTGCGGGGAACATGGCGGCGATCCGGCATCGATCTCGTTCTGCGAGAGTGTCGGGCTGGACTATGTCTCGTGCTCGCCGTTCCGGGTTCCGATTGCGCGTCTGGCAGCGGCACAGTCGGCGCTCCGGCATAAACAGTCCGGCTAAGATGGCGCAGGGCGGTCTCACGCCCGAGACCGGTTTGGAGGCGTGTTGACGGGTTATCCTTCCCCAGAAGACCTTCGCACAGGCAGCAAACGTCTGCTTGCCCAGGTTCTGACTCGCCTGGAAACGACGTCGCAGGACAAGCAGACTGCCGCGTTTCTGGACACGCTGTGCCTGGATCCCAGAGGGTTGGTGCTCGGATTGACGGGCCCGCCCGGCGTTGGGAAATCCAGTCTTACCGATGCCCTGATCAAGGCCTATCGCGCCGATGGCAAGCGGGTCGCGGTGCTGGCGATCGATCCGTCATCTTCGATTACGGGCGGTGCGCTTCTTGGGGACCGGACGCGGCTCAAGACCGATCCGCTGGATGACGGGGTCTTTGTCCGGTCCATGGCCGCGCGCGACCGGCTTGGCGGCCTCTCCGATCAGGCGGTTGCCGCCATCACCGTCCTCAGGGCCGTTGTCGACCGCGTGATCGTGGAAACGGTTGGAATCGGACAATCCGAAGGCGATCTGAAACACGCCGTTGACACCGTGCTCCTGTGCATTCAGCCAGGCTCCGGCGACAGCCTGCAATTCATGAAGGCCGGGATCATGGAATTGCCGGATCTTGTCGCGGTCACGAAGTCTGATCTCGGAGTGCTTGCCCGCAGGGCGTCTTCCGATGTCACCGGTGCGCTGTCGCTTGCCCACACGGGTGGGCAGGGCTGGACCATTCCCGTTGCCGAGGTGTCCGCCCACACGGGTGCCGGCATCGAAGAGCTCATTGCCAACGCGGATGCTCATCGCGTCTATCTGGAGCAGAGCGGACTGATCCCGAGGCGCAGGGTACAGCATGTCGCCTGGTTCACGGATATGGTGCGCACCGAATTCGGGCGCGCCGGGCTTGCACTGCTGCCCGCCGGGGAGTGGACTGCCCGTGCCGCTAACGCACCTTTCGGCTGTTTCCTGGACTTTGCCGGGGTGATCGAAAAGCGGCTTCAGTCATGACGCCCTGTGCAGACGCGCTTTGCGATCCGCGTGGTGCGGCTCACCCTCGCGCGCGTTATGCCGGATACTGGACGCTTTCGGCAAACTGCTCGTTGTTTTCGTTGTGAAAATCGTGCAGGAACTGGCTCAACGCCACGCTCGTGAGCGGCCGCGAGATGAAGTAGCCCTGCATGCGGTGGCAGTCGTGCACCTGCAGGAAACGGATCTGGTCGATCGTTTCGATGCCTTCCGCGACGATAGTCATGCCGAGTGCCTTGCCGAGCTGGATGATCGAGACAATGATCGCTTCGGCTTCCGGGTTGCCGTTCATGTCGGAAACGAAATCGCGGTCGATTTTCAGTGTGTCGAACGGGAAGCGGCGCAGGTAGCTCAGGCTTGAGTAGCCCGATCCGAAGTCGTCGAGGGCCACCTTGATGCCAAGGCTCTTCAACCTCCTGAGCGCCTTCAGGACCGAGTCGTCGCGGCCGGCGAAGACGCTTTCCGTCACCTCGATTTCAAGGCGCTGCGGCGGCAGGTCGTTTGCGGCGAGGATGGCCATCACCTTCTCGACGAAGCGTGGATGGCGGAACTGGTTGGGCGAGACATTGACGGAAACAACGACGCCCGGCCAGTCATGTGCGCGCGCACAGGCCTTGTTGAGCACCCAAATGCCGAGGTCGTCTATCAGGCCGGTTTCCTCGGCGACCGGAATGAACTGCGATGGCGGCACGACCGTACCGTCTTCCTTGGTCCAGCGGGCAAGGGCTTCCACTGACACGATTTTCTTGGCGTCCGTGTCGGACTGCGGCTGGTAGGCAAGATCGAGCTGATCGTTTCTGAGCGCCAGCCGCAGTTCCCGGGACATTTCGTCCTTTGACTGGACATGCTGCTCCATGGTCGGCTCGAAGAACGAGCGGCGGTTGCGGCCATTTGCCTTGGCATCGTAGAGCGCGATGTCGGCCTTGCGGAGCAACTCGTCAGGGTTCCTGCCGTCGCGCGGCGCGATGGCGGCCCCCATCGAAAGACTCGCGAAGATTTCCCTGCGGCCAATTTTCACCGGCCGTGCGATCTCGTCCTGCACCTGGTCCAGAATGTATTCCAGCCATTCGTCATTTTCGCAGTCGCTGATCACCATCGCGAACTCGTCGCCGCTGATGCGCGCCACGATGCCGTTTTTGGGGAGAACCTGTTTCAGCCTGCTGGCCACCCCGACAATGACCTTGTCACCGGCAGAGTGCCCAAGAGTGTCATTGACATCCTTGAAATGATCGAGGTCGATATAGACAACAGCCGTGTTGGTTCCCGTCCGCTCGCCGTCTTCAAGGATCTTCGTGAGAAGCGATTGAAAACTGGATCTGTTCGGCAAACCGGAGAGGGCGTCTTGGCGGGCGGCATGCACTGCTTTTGCTTCACTTCTGGCAAGACGCTTTGTCATCTGGCGCGTAAACAACGTCACCGCAATCACCACGGCCGCGATCAGGAAGGCCGCAACGGCAAGGAACGGATTGATCCGCTGGAGCATCTGTGTTCCGGGCCGGCTGGCCTGCCAGGCTATGACGCCGATATTCTTGCCGCGCGGCGACTGGAGTTCGTAAGTGCCAACACCGTTGCGATCAGTCTGATCCTGCGCCAGCACAAATCCCTGTAGCCGGGACATGTCCGATATGTTGTTCAGTTTCTGGCCGCGCAGGGGGATGAGGCTGACAAGAACGGCCGGAGCCTTTCGTTCGCTGAAAATCGTCTGGATTTGCGGCACAACCGCCGCTGCAGTGAAAAGATGCGGCTCTCCCAAGAGGGAAACGATGCCTGTTTCCGCAATGGAGTGAGGCGCGGTCTCTCCCTTGGGCGTGAAGCGGTAGAGACCTGAAGGGGTCGGCTGGAAGGAGGTAATGTAGCGTGCGCGCGCCTTCGCGATTGCGGGCGCCATTTCTTCGATCAGGCCGGGTGTCATCCAGTCGCTGTCATGGTCTTCAGAAAAGATGGAGGCGACGTTGAAAGCGGAATCAAAGAGTACCGACTTCGAGAATCCGTGATTGCTCGCCAGCCAGTTCATCATGTTGTCGCGGATCCAGCGGTCATTTACGGCAGGCTCCGCGACCGCGCGGAATGCCTCATCCCAGATCACGACACCGGTCTGCTGCTTGGTGATGTAATTCTGCGTGAGCTGGAGGGCGCCGCCGACGAGTTTTTGCTGGGATTCCTCTGCGGATTCGTCCGACAGTCGCGCGGACCAGTTCATCAGACCGAAAATGCCGGCAACGGAAGTCATCACAACGATCAGCATCGGGAAGATGATCGCGCTTGCGATTTGACCACCTGAGTTTTTGATTGATCTGTTCATGCATAGGCCCAGTTGATGTGGGCCGAGTATTGACGAACCGGGTTAAAGAAAGTTCCCAAGATAATAGTAAAATAACGGTAAAATTCTACGAAAGTCGGCGGGGCCGGTTTTCAGCTTTGAAAACAGCAGGATTTGAAACGGGTTTCGGGAAAGCGGACACGTACGAGGCGGCTTCAGATCAACTGAAGCTCGCGAAGGCTGACATTCTTTCTCAGTCCGATGATCACGTGATCATGTATCTCGATGCCGAGCGGTGTCGCGATATCGATGATCATCCTGGTCATCTGTATGTCTGCGCGCGACGGCGTCGGATCGCCCGAAGGGTGGTTGTGAACCAGGATGAGTGCGGTTGCTGCATGCTCCAGAGCTCTGCGGATCACCTCGCGCGGGTAGACCGGCGTATGATCCACTGTCCCGGTCTGCTGCACTTCATCGGCGATCAGGCCGTTCTTGCGGTCCAGGAACAGGATACGGAACTCTTCCACGGTGTTCAGTTCCATGGAGGCGCGCAAATAGTCCAGCACCCTTGGCCAGGAATCGAGCAGGCGGCGCTCTTTCAGCTCGGACCTGTGATAACGCGCAATCGCGGCATGCACGGCTTTCAGCGCGTCGATGCTGACATCCGAAAGGCCTGCAATTTCGGACAGGCGTTCACGCGGCGCGGCGAGGGCGGCGGAGAAGGAGCCGAAGCGCTGCAGAAGGGCCTTGGCAATGGGTTTGGTGTCCCTGCGCGGCAAGGCGGAGAACAGCAGAAATTCCAGAAGCTCGTAGTCGGCCAGGCTGTCCTCGCCCGACTTGCGAAATCTTTCGCGAAGCCGCTGGCGGTGCCCCTTCGTGTCCTGCGATGTGTCGGACGGGTCAGGATTTGCCGCCACTTTGCTTCTCCGGCCGGGTGTGGCGAACTTTAAATACGCCTCATGATTGCAGATTCTGCCGGAGCGTATGTCAAATCCGGCCGCGATACCAGAGCAATGGTTGCCTGAATAGGAAGTGGAAGGCGTCCACAAGGCGGCCGGGATTGACCCCTGATCCGGCGGCGTGATGCGCGGTTTACCGGTCGCGCGTGACCTATTCTTCCGGACGTCCGGGCTTGTGGATGCCGGCCGGCGAGGTGGTGAAGATCTGGCAGCCATCGGCGGTGATTCCGACAGAGTGCTCGAACTGGGCCGAGAGGGAGCGATCCCGTGTCACGGCCGTCCAGCCATCGCCCAGAACCTTGACGTGCGGACGGCCCAGATTGACCATCGGTTCGATGGTGAAGATCATGCCGGGCTTGAGTTCCACGCCTTCGCCCGGACGCCCGTAATGCAGAATGTTCGGCGTGTCGTGGAACAAAAGCCCCAGCCCGTGTCCGCAGAAATCGCGCACGACGGAACAGCGCTGGGCTTCGACATACGTCTGGATCGCCGCCCCGATATCGCCGGTCGTGTTGCCGGGTCTGGCAGCTTCGACGCCACGCATGAGGGACTCATAGGTCACATCGATCAGCCGTTCCGACGCGCGCTTGATCGGCCCGACCGGATACATGCGGCTGGAATCGCCGTGCCAGCCATCAAGGATGAAGGTGACGTCGATATTGACGATGTCGCCTTCGCGCAATGGCTTGCTGTTCGGAATGCCGTGACAGACGACGTGATTGATCGACGTGCAGCAGGACTTGGTATAGCCGCGGTAGTTCAGTGTTGCCGGCAAGGCGTCGTGATCCATGCCGTACTGGTAGACGAAATCGTCGATTTCCTGCGTGGTTGTGCCGGGTTTGACGAGCGCTTCCAGTTGATCGAGGCAGGCGGCGGTCAACTGCCCGGCACGCATCATGCCTTCGAAATCTTCCGGGCCGTAGAGACGGACCTGACCTGTGTTCTTGAGCGGGGCTTCAGCAGCGTCGATGTAACTGACCATTGCGCAAAATGACTCTAGGGTTGGGGGACCGGGTTCAGGACTTTTCGCGCGACGCGGTCACCATGTGCCTCGATTTCTGACACGTCACATACCGCTCTATGGCTCGAATTTCCAGTCATTGTCGATCTTAAATCGGCCCGATCCGGAAACTCGCCGGCCTTTTCCCGAAAAGCGGAGACACAACCTTGCGAAAAACGGTCAGGCCGGATAGGTGAGGGAGACAAGCGGGCGTGGTGGAACTGGTAGACACAAGGGACTTAAAATCCCTCGGCCCTAGGCTGTACGGGTTCGAGTCCCGTCGCCCGCACCAAACCATCGTATTTTGTAATTTGTATCTTGGTTGTGAGATGACAAACAACGTAAAGTTGTCAGATCTTGATCATGCCAGAAAGTTATGAGACGGTTATATTCAACCTCCACAGCATAGCGACATGGTTGAATAAATAATTGAAAAAGAAACTTTGTATTTTTTGCCTGACCATTTTTTTGGTCGCTGTAGGAAGTTTTCTGGCTATTGCACTCGGTGTCGGAAAGTCTCCTGATGCCCCTATTTTTCTGCGTTTCGGCAGCGGGTTGGCTGGGCTCTTGGCATTCTTGTGCTTCTTTCCTGGTCCTTGCAGCTTTCTGTTGTCGATGGAATATCGGTCATACCCCCAGAAGTTTAAATGGATCGAAGACAACCCAGTGTTTTTCTTGGTTTGGGAAGAATACAAAGAACAATGAGATAGTGTATTTTTCAGTTACATTGTCAG
>JBCDEN010000038.1:0-12481 GCA_039179715.1 Pseudomonadota bacterium | reverse complement strand
CCGACATCAAGGGACGCTTTCTCTGGGTCTGGTGGGCAGCGTCGCTTCTGATCAGCACGGGTGTCCTCGTTTATTCGCTGTCGAAAGCCGCATCCTGGCAAAACGCAACACGCGCAGCCGTTGACCTGCCGCCGCTTGACACCGTTGCGCCCTTCTTCATTTTTGCGGCCGGCGGTCTGATATTTCTTGGCCTCTGGGCAGCTTTCAGACTGGCTGGCGTGCTCCGGCGGTTCGTGGCCCGCCAGCTTGACCGCGTTGTCCCGAAACGGGTCGGGGTTGTTCTCTCGGTTGCGCTGGTTGGCTGGTTCTTCTGGGCATTGATCGACGGCGCACTCGTTCGGTCCACCCTACGCACAGCGGATGCTTCCTTCGAAGCGGCCGACGTCCTGATCGAGCCCAACATCGCCCAGCCGCAGGACCCTTTGAAAACGGGGAGTCCGGCCTCGTTGGTGAGATGGGACGAGATGGGACGCTGGGGGCGGCACTTCGTTGCATCGGCGCCGGGCATCGCGGAAATTTCCGAATTTCAGTCAGGGCCGGTCAAGGAACCTGTCAGGGTCTATGTTGGCCGCAGATCGGCCGATACGGCGCAAGCACGCGCAGAACTGGCCCTGGAAGAGCTGATCCGCACCGGCGGGTTCGAACGGTCCGTTCTTGTCGTGATGGTTCCCGTAGGCACAGGCTGGATGGACCCGGGTGCGCATGACACGCTTGATTTCATGCTGGCCGGCGATGTCGCGACCGTCTCCGTCCAGTATTCCTATCTGACCAGCATGCTGGCCCTCGTCGCGCATCCCGATTACGGCGTTGCCCAGTCCCGGGCCCTGTTTGGCGAGATCTACGACTACTGGACCGAGCTGCCGAAGGACGAAAGGCCCCAATTCTACGTTCACGGTCTCAGTCAGGGCGCATTCAATTCGCAGGCAACCCTTCCCCTCTTCGATATGCTGGGAGATCCGATCCAGGGGGCCCTGTGGGCCGGCTCACCGTTCTTTTCCAGATACTGGACCGAAGTGCGCGATAACCGGAATCAAGGCAGCCCGGCCTGGAGGCCGACATTCGGCAATGGCTCTCTCGTGCGCGTCATGGACCAGTATGGCGGCCTTGACGGCGACTACAGGCCCTGGGGCCCGATCAGAGCCGTATTCTTGAACTATGGCAGCGATCCGATCGTGAACTTCACATTCGACAGCGCGGTGCGCCCGCCGGCATGGCTCAATCAGCCGCGCGCACCGGATGTCTCCGAGAGACTGTCCTGGTTCCCGGTGGTGACGATGCTGCAGCTGGCGCTGGATTCCATGTTTGCGCTCGATGTGCCACGGTTCGGGCATTACTATGTCGCGCCCGACTACATTGACGCATGGGCTGCGGTCGTGGAACCGGAGGGGTGGTCAAGTGCGCGCGCGGAACAGCTCAAGGACATTTTCTCGAGGCGCGGTCCGGCATTCTGAATTCAGGTCTTTTCCAGAAGCGCGCCCAGTTCCCGCTTGAAGACATCTTTCGCAGGCTCGGCCGCTTCGAGGATCGCTTCGATCTTGAAGAAATCCATTGTCTTGAATTTTCCAATCGGCGGCTCGATCAGAAGGTCGGGTCGCGCGCATGCGAGCTTGGCCGCAACCAGCGAATGAAGCGTGATGGAAAACGATCCGATCCAGGTCTCGAGGCCGCTTGGAAGGCCGCTCTTGTCAGAATAGTCGCTGCCGGTGACGTCAATGCCGACGGTCAGGAGGTTCTGATCCTGAAACACGTCAAAAGGCGTTGGATTGACAAAACCACCGTCAATCAGAACGCGGCCCTTCAGTTCAACCGGTGTCAGCAGCATCGGCAAGGCGGACGACGCAGCGATCGCCGGCAGCAGCTGGCCATCCTCCAGCACGACCTCAGACTGCGTGTAGAAATCGGTTGCGATGATCTTGAGCGGAATGTCCAGTTCATAGAAGGTCTCGGCCATGGTGTTGGGAAAGACGGTCTCGAACAGGATGATCGGATCGATGATCGCGGGACGCACCACGTTGAACAGCGATGACCAGGTGCGGCCGTCCTTCAGAAACAGTTTTTGAAACAGCTGCGTTTTCTTTGTGAACAGCTCGACGGCAAATTCCCTGATGTCAACGCCGCTCATGCCGCCGGCGTAAAGACCACCGAGGATCGCACCCATCGAGGTTCCGGCCATTTCCGCCGGTTTGACGCCGAGCTCGTCCATGCCTTCGAGGATTGGAATGTGGGCGAATGCCTTGGCTGCACCGCCGCCAAGCGCGAGCGCAAACCGGTCAGCCGACTTGCGTTCCGCGTTGCCGTCCGAGCTGTCCGTTGTGGCCTGGGCGTGTTGCGCGGTCTGAAACGTCGTTCCACCGGCAGCGAGCGCGCCGAGCATGAGTTCGCGTCTTTGTATCATCGCTTGTCCTTCGCCTGGCAAGAGCCACCCGGTAAGTGTTTTGGGCATGTGCGGATCAACCGGGATGCCGTTCGACTTCAAAAGGTAGCCATCGCGTACAAGGAATGCCAGCTGATATCATTTTGTCGCCGCGTCTGGCCTTGCAACGCAGCCGGACTTCGCAACAATGCTCATGTGGTCTGGACGTTCGGTCCTGCGCGCCCGGCTTGACCTTCGGAAAAAACAGGACAGTGCCTTGAAAATAGAAGCCGTTGAAACCCTGCGCCTTGAAGAGCGTCCAAATCTGTTGTGGGTGCTGCTTCGCACATCGGACGGTTTGACGGGGCTTGGCGAAACCTATTTCGGATCCGGCCCGAGCGAAGCGGATGTTCATGAGCGGATCGCTCCCATCCTCCTGGGGCAGGATGCGCGCCGGATCGAATTTTTGAACATGAAGATGCAGCCCTATGTCGGGTTCACCGGAACCGGTGCCGAGATACGCGCCGTTGCCGCCGTTGACGTTGCACTCTGGGACCTTGCCGCCAAGTCTGCTGACAAGCCGCTCGTTGACTTCCTGGGTGGACGAACGCGCGAGCGGATAGCGGTCTACAACACCTGCGCCGGTCCGGCCTATGTGTCCAAGACGTCTGCCGTCAGGCCGGACAATTTCGGAACGGACGCCGTTCCCAGGGCTGGTGTCCTCCATGACGATCTCAACGGGTTTTTGAACCATCCCGAAGACGTCGCCGCCTCGCTCATGGAGATGGGCATCTTTTCGATGAAGATCTGGCCGTTCGATCTCGCCGATGGCGCCGCGGACGGGATCGACATTTCGCTGGCCGATCTCAAGAAAGGATTGGAACCGTTTGAGCGTATCCGCAAGGCCCATGGCGACAGGATGCGGCTGAAAGCGGAACTCCATGGTCTTTGGAGTCTCAACGCCGCAAAGAAAATTTCGCACGGCCTGGAACCCTTGGATATCGACTGGATCGAGGACCCAATATGGATGGACCGCACCGATGATATCCGGAAACTGACGCAGAGCTCACCGGTGCCATTTGCAGGCGGTGAAACGCTTGCAAGTCTCGGTCAGTTCAAATCGCTGATCGAGGGCGGGAATATCGCGACCCCGATTGTCGATGTCACCTGGGCCGGTGGTGTCACCATTGCCCGGAAAGTCGCGGCTCTTGCCGAGGCGAGCGCCCGTCCGGTTGCCTTCCACGATTGCTCCGGACCGGTGACGCTCGCGGTCTCGACGCATTTGGCATTGAGCCTGCGGAATGTCAGGGAGCAGGAAATTGCCCGGGGGTTCTACTACAATTGGTACCAGGATCTGGTCGACGATCTGCCGCCGATCGAAAACGGCATGATCTCGGTGAACGACAAACCGGGCCTCGGCATGGAGCTGCAGCCGGGCCTGTTCACGCGCGACGACGCGATCCACCGGGTTTCCAGATTGGACTGATTAATAAGGAAACGGGCCGGATCTTCAGACCCGGCCCGCTCGAGAGCTGCTTACTCGGGAAGCTTGTCGTCGATGCCCTGGACGTACCAGTTCATGCCGAGAATGGCGCCGTCATCCAGCCTCACGCCGTCTTCAGCTGCGACCGAGCCGTCCTGCTTGATGATCGGTCCGGTAAACGGTTCCCAGCCATCATTGATCTTTGCTTCCGTTGCCTTTGCCATTTCGACAACATCCGCCGGAAGGTTGGTGTAGGGCGCCATCACGACGTGACCTTCAGCCAGACCTTCCCAGGAGCTGTGCGAATTCCAGTTGCCATCGAGCAAATCCTGCACACGTTCTACGTAATATGGCGCCCAATCGTCGATGATCGCCGTGTACTGCGCATCCTTGGCGAAGTTGATCATGTCGGATGCCTGGCCGAAGCCGTGCACGCCGCGCTCCTGTGCGACTTGAAGCGGTGCGGTGGAGTCGGTGTGCTGCGTGATGATGTCAGCGCCCTGGTCGATCAGAGCCTTGGCGGCGTCGGCCTCTTTACCCGGGTCGAACCATGTGTTCACCCAGACGACCTTGACCTTGAAATCCGGATTAACGGACTGGGCGCCCAGCAGGAAGGCGTTGATGCCGGCGACCACTTCGGGGATCGGGAAGGAGGCGATATAGCCTGCGGTTCCGGTCTTGGACTGCTTGGCGGCAATCTGGCCGATGATGTACCGGCCCTGGTGGAACTTGGAATTATAGGTGGCGACGTTGTCTGCCGCCTTGTAACCGGTGGCGTGCTCGAATTTCACATCCGGAAACTTCTTCGCGACCTTTATCGTCGGGTTCATGTAGCCGAAGGAAGTGGTGAAGATGATGTTGCAGCCTTCACGGGCAAACCGCTCAATTGCGCGCTCCGCATCAGGTCCTTCCGCGACGCTTTCAAGGAAGGCGGTTTCGACCTTGTCGCCGAATTTTTCTTCCACGGCAAGCCGGCCCTGATCGTGCTGATAGGTCCAGCCGAAGTCGCCGACCGGGCCGACATAGACGAAGCATGCCTTCACATCGGCCGCGTTGGCGGCGCTTCCAAGCGCAGCAAACGCAAACGCAGCGACCGTGGTTTTCAGAACTGATTTCATTCGAGTAGTCCCCTTTTTGTTTGATCTCTTGTCTTTGCGATCTTGTGTTTGGCCCAGGCCGTGATCGCGTTCAGGCCAGGACCGTTGCTTTGTCCGGCCGGGTCAGCGGTCCGGTACGAACGGTTTCCCCAGACATGCCGGAGTGTTCACCAATGTCAATCTGCGATTTGCCGATATCAGAACGAGAACCAGAATAGTTGCCAGATACGGCAGGCTCGACAGGAGCTGCGAGGGAATGTCGAACTCCAGCGCCTGCGCATGCAGATTCAGGACACTGACGGCTCCGAACAGATAGGCACCGATGACGACCCGCAGCGGCAGCCAGGAGGCGAAAACCACCAGCGCGAGCGCAATCCAGCCGCGACCCGCGGTCATGTTCTCGACCCATTGCGGCGTATAGGCCAGCGACAGGTAAGCGCCCGCCAGTCCCGCGCAGGCACCGCCGAAGAGGATTGCCGCGAAGCGCACCCTAACCACCGAATAGCCAAGCGCGTGGGCGGAGCCGTGATTGTCTCCCACAGCTCTCAAGACAAGCCCGATCCGGGTTCGGAACAGACCGTAGGCGACGACCGCAACGAGGATAAAACTCAGATAGACCAGCGCGTCCTGCTGGAAGAACACGGGTCCGATGAACGGGATTTCGGAAAGGACCGGAATGTAAAGCTGTTGCAGGTCGAGACCCGGGACCCCGATAAAGGCCTCCCCGATCATTCCCGAAAGGCCGATGCCAAGGATCGTCAGCGCCAGTCCGGTCGCAACCTGGTTTGCCACCAGAAACAGCACAAGCACAGCGAACAGAGCGGACATGGCCATGCCGGCGGCAATGGCTGCAATGACACCGAGCGATCCCGATCCGGTCTGATTGGCAACAGCAAATCCGATCACCGCGCCCATGATCATCATGCCTTCCACACCCAGGTTGAGCACGCCGGAGCGTTCCACGACAAGTTCGCCAACTGCAGCAATCAGGAGCGGGGTTGCGGCCGTGATGACCGTCAGAAGCACGGCTTCAAACATGGGAGGCCTCCCCTGATTTCGCGTGTTTCGTGACCATGCGTATCCGGTAAAGGATCAGCGTGTCGCAGGCGAGAACGAAAAAGAGCAGCAGACCCTGGATCACGCTCGCGATCTCGTTGGAAACGCCCATTGCCGACTGGACCCCTTCACCGCCGATATAGGACAGCGCGAGGACGAACCCTGCGATGATAATGCCGATCGGATTGAGCCGCCCCAGAAAGGCGACGATGATTGCCGTGAAGCCGTAGCCCGGAGAGATCGACGGCAGCAGCTGGTTCAGCGCGCCCGAGACTTCCATGGTGCCGGCAAGACCGGCCAGGGCTCCTGCGAGAGCAAACGAGAACAGGGTCAGTCCCTTGGCGGAGAAGCCCGCGAAACTGCCGGCGCGCGGGCTTTCGCCCATGACCCTGATTTCGAAGCCTTTCAGTGTCTTCGCAAGGACCACCGCCAGAATGATCGCGATACCGATCGTGATCGGCGCGGCCAGGCTCATCATACCGCCGAAGACCTCGGGCAAGGTCGCCGCGTCAGAGAAAATGCGGGATTCGGGAAAATTGTAGCCGCCGGGGTCACGCCAGGGTCCGCGCACGAGATAGTCCAGAAGCAGCCCGGCAACATAGACCAGCATCAGGCTGGTCAGGATCTCGTTGGTGTTGAAGCGGGTTTTCAGCAGCGCTGGTATGAGTGCCCAGAGCGCCCCGCCGATCGCACCAAAGAGCAGCATAAGCGGCAGGGTCGCTGCGTTTTCGAAACCCGGAAACAGCACCGGCAGCCCGGAACCGAACAATGCACCGACAACAAACTGCCCTTCTGCGCCGATGTTCCAGTTGTTCGACAAGTAACACACGGCGAGGCCGCACCCGATGAGGATCAAGGGTGTCGCCTTGTCGATCGTTGCTTCCAGGGACCATTGCTGCGTCAGAGGTTCAATGAAAAATTTATACAGCCCAACCAATGGATTATGGCCGGTTACTGAGAAAATGATTGCAGCAAAAAGGGCAGTCAGGGAGACCGCGATCAAGGGCGACAGCAATGCCATTGCCTGGCTGTGTTCTTTTCTTTTGACAAGTTCGAGACGCATCAGGCCACCTCTCCCTGCGTTTCGGCACCACCTGCCATCAGAAGACCGACGCGCTCGCGCGTCATCTGCGCGGCCGGTTCCGCTGCAGACAGGAAACCGCGCGAAATCACCGCGATCCGGTCAGCTATTTCAAAGATCTCGTCAAGGTCCTGACTGATGACAAGAACGGCGGAGCCGGATCTTGCAAGGTCGATCAGCGCCTGGCGGATCAGTGCTGCCGCACCCGCATCTACACCACACGTCGGCTGGTTCACCACCAGGATGCCCGGCTGACGGTCCAGTTCCCTGCCAACGACGAATTTCTGAAGATTGCCGCCGGAGAGCGATCTGGCCTCCGGATCGTCATGCGACATGCGCACGTCAAACGCCTTCTTGATCCGCTGCTCCAGATTGCTTGCCCCGGCATTCGATACAAAACCACCGCCGACCAGCTTGTCCCCGGTGCTGTGGCGTGTGAGGACGATGTTCTGCGAGAGTTTCATGCCCGGCACGGCGCCATGACCAAGACGCTCCTCGGGAACAAAGGCCGCATTCTGCTTTCGGCGCCAGGTAATGCTCCTGTTGCCGCATGGCGCTCCGTCAAGGAGCACCATGTCCGCCGCTACGCGCATTTCGCCCGAAATGGCATCGAAGAGTTCACCCTGGCCATTGCCGGCGACACCGGCGATGGCGACCACTTCTCCGGCCTTCAGATCGAGCGAAATGCCGTTGAGGGCCGTCGCAAAGGGGGTCGCGGCCGGTGCGTTGAGCTTCTGCAGTGTCAAACGCGTCTGTCCGACCTGCGCCTCTCCTTCACCGGAACTGACGGACGCCACATCCGCGCCAACCATCATGCTGGCAAGCGAGGCAGCTGTTTCCTTCGTCGGATCGCATTCACGCACGACCTTGCCGTGCCGGAGGATCGTGGCGTGGTGGCAGATCCGTTTCACTTCCTCCAGCCGATGGCTGATGTAGAGAACGGCGCAGCCTTCTTTTGCAAGACGCTGCAGCGTGACGAAAAGCTGGTCCGCCTCCTGGGGTGTCAGGACCGACGTCGGTTCGTCCATGATGATCAGTTGCGGTTCCTGAAGGAGGCAGCGGACGATTTCGATGCGCTGGCGGATGCCGACGGGCAGATCGGCAACGATATCGGCCGGGCTCAACGGCAGTCCGTAGTCCCTGGACACCGTTTCGATCCGTTTTGCCAGATCCTGCATGTTGCCGGGATTGGGCAGCGCCAGCGCAATGTTCTCGACGACGGTCAGGGCTTCGAACAGCGAAAAATGCTGGAAGACCATACCAATACCGAGTTCTCTTGCAGCTGCCGGATTGTTGATCGAGACCGGCCGCCCGTTCCAGGAAATGTCGCCGCCATCGGGATCGAGAGACCCGTAGAACATCTTGACCAGCGTGGACTTGCCCGCGCCGTTTTCGCCCAGGAGCGCATGTATTTCGCCCTTGTTGAGAACGAGATCCACCCTGTCGTTCGCCAGAATATCACCGAAGCGCTTCGTCAGCCCGCTGGCATTGAGAAGCGTTTCCCGGTCAGATCTTCGTGTTGGCGGACCGCCATCGTGATCAGGACTGCCTGTTTCTGCCACTTCTTCCCCCGTGCATGCCGCCTTATTGACCATGTGTCATGTTTTGCGCAAGATCCGGCCGGGTCGTTTCCTGTTTTTGCCCCACCTCTGACCGCTCCAGAAGATCCGCTGCTATGCCGGCGGCAATCGCAGCTGGATGCTTTGATTTTATTGTGGTTTTGCCAATGGGACAGGTCATTTGCGCGATCAGGAGATCGCTCAGCCCCCGGGTCTTCAATCGCTTTACGAACCTGGCCCGCTTGGTCTTTGAGCCAATGACGCCGCAATAGCGGAACCTTTGCATCAGCAAGGCCCGAGCCATGATTTCCTCGTCGAGGGCATGGGAATGTGTCATTGCCAGCACGAAGGCGCTGGACGGCATGTCATCGAGTGCCGAAACAGGATTGTCGAGCGCCACTTTCGTTACATTGGCCGGCACGGCGCCGGGAAACTGGTCGGAGCGGCTGTCGATCCAGGTGATGGAGAATGGAAGCGGTGCGAGCGCCAGAACCAGCGCCTTGCCAACATGCCCGGCGCCGAACAGCGCAAGCGGTGTCCTGGCTTGCCCGAAACGCTCCACAACCCTGGAAACGGTCTTGTCCGAGCTTTCAACAAGCTCGAAGGGATGCCTTGTGGCCTGTTCGAAAGGCCGGCGCGGTCCGATGCGGCCGTCGCGAAGTTCAGCGCATGTGGCAAAAACCTCCCCGCAACTCTCCTGCTGGGCCAGCAGACCGGCTGTTTCGGCATATCGGGCGGTCAGAACCTCGATCGAAAGTCTGGCGCGTCCGCCGCAGCATTGTCCGAAATCCGGGCCGAGGGCCACGGTCTGCATCTGGAAGAGTGAAACGTTGTCGGCGGCAAGCCGCGCCGCCTTGCGGATGATTTCAAATTCCAGGGTGCCGCCTCCGATTGTGCCGAAAAAGGAGGCGTCGGGCCGGACCACCATCCGGGCCCCTTCTTCGCGCGGTGCGGAGCCATCCACCTGTACGACCGTCACCAGGGCGCAGGACCCGCATGTCTCCAGGCTGTCGGCAATATGTCTCCAGACCTTCATGCGCCCGCCTTCCTGCGGCGCATGTCCTGGACCGCGCGCATGATGGCTTCCGGTGTTGCCGGAGCATCCAGGTCGGGCGCTTCGAAGGGGGCGATGCTCGCGATGGCGTCGTTGATGGCGCAAAAGATGGAATTTGCCAGCATGACAGGAGGTTCGCCGACTGCCTTGGAGCGATAAACCGTGTCCTGAGGATTGCCCGTGCTTTGATACAGCTTGACGTCGAAGTGTTCCGGTATGTCGGATGCCGTCGGGATCTTGTAGGTGGACGGCGCATGGGTTCTCAGCCGTCCTTCTTCATCCCAGACGAGTTCTTCCGTCGTGAGCCAGCCCATCCCCTGGACGAAACCGCCTTCGATCTGCCCCAGGTCGATGGCCGGGTTCAGCGAATGGCCGACATCGTGGAGAATGTCGACACGATCGACGATCATCTCGCCTGTCATCGTGTCGATGGTCACTTCCGAACAGGCCCCGCCGAAGGCAAAGTAGTAAAATGGCCGGCCTGAAACGGTTTCCCTGTCCCAGGTGATGCCGGGGGTTGCGTAGAATCCCGCGTGAGACATCTGTATCCGCCCGACATACCCCTGCTTGGCGACCTCCGCGAGCGTGTAGCTCCTGTCTCCAACAAGCACCTTGTTGTCATTGAAGAGAACCATGTCCGGGCCGCATTGATGGGTTTCGCACAACATGGAAATCAGGCGCGACTTGATCTCCCGGGCGGCGATTTTCGCAGCCATGGCATTGAGATCCGTGCCGGAAGATGCCGCTGTCGGGCTGGTATTCGGCACCTTGGAGGTGTTGGTCGCCGTAATCATGACCTTGTCCATCGTCACGCCGAACTCCTCGGCGACAACCTGCGCGACCTTCTGGTAGAGCCCCTGCCCCATTTCGGTCCCGCCATGGTTCAGATGGATCGAGCCGTCTGTATAAAGATGAACAAGCGCGCCTGCCTGATTGAGATGCTTGAGGGTGAAGGATATGCCGAATTTGACGGGTGTCAGGGCAAGCCCCTTCTTCAGGACCGCGTTGTTTTCGTTGAACGCTGAGATCTCTTCACGCCTGATCCAGTACTCGCTGCTCGCCTCCAGCGTCGAGATGAGATCGTGCATGACCTCGAATTCTTCGACAGGCATCCCGTAGGGTGTGACATTGCGCTCGCCATCGTAGAAATTCAGTTTGCGGACGGTCAGCGGGTCCTTGCCGAGGCTGATTGCGATCGAATCGATCAGTCTTTCGGCGGCGAGCATGCCCTGCGGCCCGCCAAATCCCCGGAACGCCGTGTTGGAACAGGTATCGGTTCTGAGCCGGCGCGATCGGATCGAGGCATCGGGGTAAAAATAGCTGGAATCGGCGTGAAACATGGTGCGGTCATTCACACCAAGCGACAGGTCGGCGGAATATCCGCAGCGGGACAGGAACTCCAAATCGACGGCCCGGATCAATCCGGTATCGTCGTGACCGACCTTCCAGTTGACCTTGAAGTCGTGACGCTTGCCGGTCATGATCATGTCATCGTCACGGTCGAGCCGAATCTTGCAGGTCCTGCCGGTTTTGCGGGCGGCAAGTGCAGCCAGCGCCGCCCATTGGTTCGCCTGTGATTCCTTGCCCCCGAAGCCGCCGCCCATCCGGCGTACTTCCGCCGTGACAGTCGCGTCCGGTACGGCAAGAACCTTCGCAACCGTATGCTGGATCTCGGTCGGATGCTGCGTGGAGGACAGTACCAGCATGCCATTGTCTTCCTGTGGGGTGGCCATCGCGACCTGGCCTTCCAGATAGAAATGCTCCTGGCCGCCTATGTTCATCGATCCGGACAGAATGTTCTTCGAGGCCTGCAGGCCGGTCTCGGGAGATCCTCGTCTGAACTGGTAGTCCGGCAGGACGGTCGTGTCGGCGGCCACGGCGTCATCCGGGGTCAGGATCGGTGTGATCGGAGCGACGTCGATTTTGCCCTTTTGCGCGGCCTTGCGCGCAATGTCCCGCGTTTGTGCCACGACGGCAAACACGACCTGACCGAAAAAGAGGATCTCGTCTTCTGCAAGGACCGGATCGTCACCGAAGGCGGAGGAGCAGTCATTCGTTCCCGGAATGTCCTCACGGGTCAGCACCGCGACGACGCCGGGTGTCGCCCGGACATCGGTGAGATCCAGCGACACCAGTTTCCCCCTGACGGCGTGTCGTGCCCAGCCGGGTGCCACATGCAGCGTTCCGCTCGGTTCGATGGCATCGTCGATATAGGTCGCGGTCCCGGAGACATGCTTTGCGGCGCTGTCATGGGGCAGCGCCTTGCGCACATTCTTGAGCGCAAGCGGCTCTTGGCCACGGTCAGGCTGCACGGTCATTGCCAGCCCCCCGCCGCGAAGAAATCCGGATGTCTCCCGGTGCCGTGCCGCTGACCTCCATGAGTGCCTTGGCCAGGAGTGCGCGCGCCGTTTCCATCCGGTAGCCGGCGCTTGCGCGCATATCGGTCAAAGGATCAAAATCGGAATGAAGCGCTTGCATTGCATCGCCCCAGGTCGAGGGATCGTCGAGTTCTGCTCCGGACAGCGCCTTTTCGGCGTTTGACGCGCGCATCGGTGTGCCGGCCATGCCGCCATATGCGATCCGGGAGGCGACGATGTGTCCCTCTTCCACGGTAAAGCGGAAAGCGCCCATGACCGAGGAAATATCCTGATCGAACCGCTTGGAAATCTTGTAGCAGCGGAATGCCTGGTTGGCGGAAAGCCGCGGCACGAAGAGACCCGTGACGAATTCACCGGGCTTTCGGTCCTGCCTGCCGTACTGGAGGAAGAAGTCTTCCAGGGCAATGGCGCGCGAGCCTT
>JBCDEN010000636.1:0-2918 GCA_039179715.1 Pseudomonadota bacterium | reverse complement strand
TGCACCTTCAATCTCAATCCGCGCGCTGCCTCCATCGACACTCCGCTGCACGCCTATGTTCCCGCAAAACATGTCGACCACATGCACCCGGATGCGATCATTGCGATTGCCGCCGCTGCCGACAGCAAAGCGATGACCGCAGACATCTTCGGCGACGATATCGGCTGGCTGCCGTGGAAGCGCCCCGGCTACGAACTCGGCCTGTGGCTTGAAAAATTCTGCCTGGAAAACCCGGCAGCAAAAGGCGTGGTTCTGGAAAGTCACGGCCTGTTCACCTGGGCGGACGACGCCAAGACCTGCTACGAGATCACGATCGACACGATCAACAGGGCGATCGGCTGGTTCGAGCAAAAAACGCTTGGTCAAAGCGCCTTTGGCGGCGCAAAATCCGTAGCGCTGCCGCCGTCGGACCGGCGGCGGACCGCAGCTGCGCTGATGCCGCTCATTCGCGGCATGATCAGCGGCGACCAGCATATGGTCGGGCATTTCGATGACAGCGACGCGGTTCTTGAGTTCGTGTGCTCCAACGATATGGAGCCGCTGGCCAGGCTCGGTACAAGCTGTCCGGATCATTTCCTGCGCACGAAGATCCGCCCTCTTGTGGTGAACTTCGATCCGAAGGCTCCGGATATCGGCAAGACGACTGCCGGACTGGGCGGCGCGATTGCGCAATACCGGGACGACTACGCGGCCTATTACGACCGGTGCCGGAGACCGGACAGTCCGCCGCTCCGAAACCCGAACGCCGTCGTCTATCTGGTGCCCGGTGTCGGAATGATCACCTTTGCCAAGGACAAGGCGACGGCCCGGATCTCGGCCGAATTCTACACCAACGCCATCAATGTCATGCGTGGAGCATCGAGCGTCTCGACCTATCGGGGCCTTGAGGAACAGGAGGCGTTCGATATCGAGTACTGGCTCCTGGAAGAAGCAAAGCTTCAGCGGATGCCAAAGCCGAAGAGCCTGGCGGGAAAGATCGCGCTGGTCACCGGCGGCGCCGGAGGGATCGGTTCAGCGACCGCGGAGCGCTTCCTGCGCGAAGGGGCGTGCGTGGTTCTCGCCGACATTGACGAAGACGCCCTGTCGGAGACCGCCGATGTGCTTTCAAAACGGCACTCGAGCGATCTGGTTCGCTCGGTCGTCATGGATGTGACCAGCGAGGAAGCCGTTGACGACAGTTTCGCGCGGGCATCGATGGAATATGGCGGCATCGATGTTCTCGTTTCCAATGCCGGGATTGCGTCCTCCGCCCCGGTCGAGGAGACATCGCTGGATCTCTGGAACCGCAATATGTCGATCCTGTCGACGGGCTACTTTCTGGTTTCCCGGGCCGCGTTCCAGCTCTTGAAAAAACAGGGAACGGGCGGCGCGATCGTGTTTATCGGGTCCAAGAACGGATTGGCCGCCTCGCCCGGCGCCAGTGCCTACTGCACGGCCAAGGCCTCCGAACTGCATCTGGCCCGCTGTCTGGCGCTTGAAGGCGCTCCGGACGGCATCCGGGTCAATGTCGTCAACCCGGACGCTGTCCTGCGCGGATCGAAGATCTGGTCCGGCGACTGGCTGAAGGAACGGGCGGAAGCCTATGGCAAGGATACGGAAGAGCTCGAAGAACACTACCGCCAACGCTCCCTGCTCAAGCGCTCCGTGCTGCCGGAAGACATTGCCGAAGCAGCCTATTTTTTCGCTTCCGGACTGTCTTCGAAATCGACCGGCAACATCCTGAATGTCGACGCCGGAAATGTTCAGGCCTTCACGCGTTAGGAGAGCGGTCATGCCCATGATCGACGGCGCGGTGATCGCGCAGGAAAACGAAAAGCTCATCACGAACCTCCGCCGCGACTATGATGCGCTTGGCGAACAGCTCGAACGGCGCGGTGTCGCCATCGACGAGATCAGGCAGAAGGTGTCCGCCTATGGCGTTGCCATTCCGTCCTGGGGGGTTGGAACCGGTGGAACGCGGTTTGCACGCTTTCCAGGACCGGGCGAGCCGCGCAACATCTTCGACAAGCTCGAGGACTGCTCGGTCATTAATGAGCTGACAGGGGCAACACCCAGTGTTTCGCTGCACATTCCTTGGGACAAGGCGGAGCCGACACTCCTTAAGAACCGGGCAGACGAACTCGGTCTCACCTTCGACGCAATGAACTCCAATACGTTCCAGGATCAGGAAGGCCAGCCGCAATCCTACAAGTTCGGCTCCCTGTCGCACACCGATCCATCGGTCCGGCAACAGGCCATCGAGCACAATCTGGAATGCATCGAAATCGGCATCGCGATCGGTTCGAAGGCGCTGACCGTATGGGTCGGCGACGGGTCGAACTTTCCGGGACAGGCCCATTTCACCCGTCAGCTGGAACGCTATATTGAGAGCGCGAAGACGATCTACGCGCAGCTTCCGGGGGACTGGCGGCTTTTTACTGAACACAAGATCTTTGAGCCCGCCTTCTATTCCACGGTTGTCCAGGACTGGGGCACCAACTACCTGATCGCCAGGGAGCTCGGAGACAGGGCGTTCTGTCTGGTTGATCTCGGGCATCACGCGCCGAACGTCAACATCGAGATGATCGTTGCCAGGCTGATCCAGTTCGGCAAGCTCGGGGGCTTCCATTTCAACGACAGCAAATACGGCGACGACGACCTGGATACAGGCAGCATCGATCCCTATCGCCTGTTCCTGGTGTTCAACGAACTGGTCGATGCCGAGACCCGCAATGCACCTGGCTTCGACCCGGCCCATATGCTGGACCAGTCCCACAATGTCACCGACCCGATCGAAAGCCTGATGGTGTCAGCCATGGAAGTGCAGCGCGCCTATGCCCAGGCTCTCATCGTGGACCGGGGGACACTGGAGGCAACGCAGGAAAGCAACGATGCATTGATGGCGTCTTCAACGCTCAAGCAGGCCTTCCGCACCGATG